>NZ_JAGQAY010000027.1:0-33952 GCF_024345355.1 Cyanobium sp. WKJ7-Wakatipu | reverse complement strand
CTGCTTCCGCTTCAACCGGCGTTTCTCAATGGTTGCGATGACGGAACGGATCGCCAATGCAGTCTGCTGCTGCACGCCTTGCACGGAGCGCGATCTCAGGCTTGCGGAGGCTTATGGGTAATCACGACTCTGGAAGCGCCCCTTCGATCGTGGCGGCGGCCACGAAGCGCACGTCGTGGAGCTCGATGTGACAGCCAGGGGCCCGGCCGCCCAGCACCGCCAGAAACAACTCGGGCCGGTCCTGGCTCTCAGAAATCATCGAAACCCAAACGGCCCTCGCTGCCAAAGCTTGCCAATCTGGGCGCAACGCCCCCAGCCGATCAAGCCATGACTAAAAAGGTGGATGTGCTGATCGTGGGTGCCGGGCTCTCGGGCCTTGTGGCTGCCCGCCGGCTGCAAAGCGCCGGCCGCGCGGTGCGGGTGCTGGAAGCCCGGAGCCGGGTGGGCGGGCGCATGCTGAGCACCACCAGCGCCAATGGCAGCGTCATTGACCTAGGCGGCCAGTGGGGCGGCGCCAGCCACCACCGCTTCGCGGCCCTGCTGGATGAGCTGGCACTCGAGCGCTTTGCCAGCCACTACGGCGACCGCGGCGTCTTTCACTGGCGCGGCAGCAGGGTGGAAGCGCCCCTGGCAAAAGACTTTGCGTCAAGCCATCTCTTCTTCAAACCTGAGAGCCTCGGCCTGCCTGCAGCGGAGCTGGACGCCTGTCAAGCCCTGCAGCGGGCCTTCAACGACCTGGTGGCTCAGGTGGATTCTCACCAGCCCTGGCGCACGCCCGATGCCGAGCAGCTCGACCGCCTCACGGTGGCGCAGTGGGCCGAGCGGCACACCACCGTCCCCGTGGCCCGCCTGCCCCTCGACTGGCTCTGCCGCGTGGGAGGCTCCGGCGGCTTTGAACCCTGGGAGGCTTCGATCCTGCACCTGGCCTGGACCCAGGCCGTCGCCCCCCAGGCGGAGAGCCCGGAGGCCTGGCTGGTGCGCGGTGGGGCCGGAGCTGTTGCCCAGCGGCTGGCCTCAACCCTGGAGGCCCAAGCGCCCGGCAGCCTGCTGCTGAACCGGCCCGTGCAGGCCATCGTTCAAGACAGCCACGGCGTTTACCTAGTGGACAGCAGCGGGGAGCGGCATCACGCCGCCAGCGCCATCGTGGCCATCCCGCCACCGCTGCGGCTGGCGATCCGCTTCGAGCCGGCCCTGCCCGCAGCACTTAGCTCCCTGCTGCAGCGCTCACCCATGGGAGCAATGATCAAAATTCTGGCCATCTATGCCCGGCCCTTCTGGCGCGAGCAGGGCCTCAACGGCCTGGGGAGCGGCGATCTGCCGTTCCTGGAGCTCACCGCCGACAGCGGACCTCCGGAAGGCCAGCCGGCAGTGTTAGCCGGCTTCGTCGCTGGCGAGCGCGCCCTGAGGCTTGGCGCCATGCCAGCCCTGCAGCGGCGGCAGCTGGTCATTGACGACCTAGTGGCCTACTGGGGGCCAGAAGCGGCAAAGCCGCTTGAGCTGGTGGAGCAGGACTGGAACAAGGAGCCCTGGAGCGGCGGCGCCTTTACCAGCTTCGTGATCCCTGGCACTTGGACGGGCCCGGCCCGGCTAGTAGCTGCCAATCACGGCCGGGTGATCTGGGCGGGCAGCGAGGCTTCCCCCCGCTGGCCGGGCTATTTCGAAGGGGCAATCGAAGCCGGTGAGCGAGCGGCCGCCACAGCCCTGGGCGAATTACCAGCCAACTAGCTGTGCTCGCGCAGAAAGGTGATCGTGCCCTCAAGCTCCTCAGCGAAGCGGTCGATCTCTTCAGGGGTGGTTGTGAAGCCCAGGCTGGCTCTGGCTGAGCCGGGGAGGCCGTAGAGGCGGTGCAGGGGCTGGGTGCAGTGATGGCCGCTGCGGATGCAAATGCCAGCTGAATCCAGCAGGGCGGCGATGTCGTTGGCGTGCAGGCCATCCACCGTGAAGGCCGCCAGGGCACCGCGATCGGGTTGCTGCTCGGGGGTGGGACCCAAGATGCGTACCCCCTCAATCGCCTGGAGACGCGCAAACAACTGGCGGGTGAGCAGCTGCTCCCAGGCGTGGATGCGCTCGAGACCAATGGCACTGAGGTAGTCGAGAGCAGCGCCCATGCCGATCGCCTCGCCGATGGCCGGGGTGCCCGCCTCAAATTTGTGCGGCAGTTCGGCCCAGCTGCTGTGATCGAGGTAAACGTCCTGGATCATCTCGCCTCCGCCCAGAAAGGGCGGCATCGCCTCCAGCAGAGCCTCGCGGGCCCAAAGAAAGCCCATGCCGGTGGGGCCGCAGAGCTTATGGGAGCTGCCCACCAAAAAATCGCAGCCCAGCTGGGCCACATTCACCACCAGGTGGGGCAGGCTCTGACAGGCATCCACCAGCACCAGAGCGCCGGCGGAGTGGGCCAGCTCCACCACCTGCTCAATCGGATTGAGGCAGCCGAGGGTATTGCTCACCTGCACCAGGCTTACGAGCTTGGTGCGCTCGCTGATCTGGCCGCGCAGATCCTCCAGATCCAGCTCACCGCTCTCGGTGAGGCCCGCATGGCGCAGCACGCAGCCAGTGCGCGCCGCCAGCAGCTGCCAGGGGACCAGGTTGGAGTGGTGCTCCATCACCGTGAGCAACACCTCATCACCGGGGCCCAGGTTGGCCTCGCCCCAGCTGCGGGCCACCAAGTTGATCGCCTCGCTGGCATTGCGGGTGAACACGATTTCTCGCGCATTGGCCGCACCAATGAAGGTGGCAGTTTTGCTGCGGGCTGCCTCAAAGCCTTCAGTAGCGCGAGCACTGAGCTGGTGGGCGCCGCGGTGCACGTTGGCGTTGTCGTGGTCGTAGTAGTGCTGCAGGGCCGCCAATACCTGACGGGGCTTCTGGCTGGTGGCGGCGTAATCGAGGTAGATCAGCGGCTGGCCAAGGCAAGCCGTTTGGGCCAGCAGGGGGAAATCAGGCCGGGTGAGGGCAGCAAGATTCGGCGTAACCACCTCAAGGCTGGTGGGAGATGCGGTGGTGGTTACTGCTGCGGTGGAGGTGGTGGTCATGGATGCTCCCGCAGCAGCAGCTTTAGCGGATTCAGGGCCGCCACCGCCGCGGGAAGCTCGCGCAACACCTCCTCGCAATAGCCCCGCAACAGCAACCGTGAGGCTTGTTCAGCGCCAATACCCCGGCTCTGCAGATAAAAAAGCTCGTTTTGCTGCAGCCGACTAATGGTGGCGCCGTGGGCGCACTTGACATCGTCCGCGACGATTTCAAGCTCGGGTTTGGTATCCACTCGAGCCCGATCGGAGAGCAACAGGCTGCGGCTGAGCTGGGCGGCGTTGGTTTGCTGGGCGCTGCGCGGCACCCGCACAGCCCCGTTGAACACGCTGCGTCCGGCCCCATCAGCTACCACCTTGTGGAGCTGATCGAGCTGGCCATCGGGGCCTTCAAAACGCACTTGGCTGTGGGTGTCGGCCAGCTCCTGGCCATCCACCAGCTGCAGGGCCCGCAGCCGGGTGTGGGCCGCTCCCTCGAGCTGGCTGATGCAGGGCTCGAGCCGGCTGAGGGCCCAACCCCCAACTGCGGTAGTGAGCTGGAGGGAGCTGGTGGGGGCCTGAGTGATCGACAGGTGGCTGAGCAGGCTGGCGCGGGCATCGCCAGGCGCCAGTAACCCCAGATTGAGCTGGGCGCCGCGGCCAAGCTGGGCCACCACTACCAAGCTGGTGGCATTGGGGCCACTGGAGCCGTGCTGAATAAGCAGCTCCAGTCTGGCGCCCTCCTCAAGCACGAGCACCAGCTGCAGTGCCCGCAGACCCGGCTCCGCGCCGGCGTCAAAATGCAATTGCAACGGATCCGCTGCTCCAGCCACCCTCAAGGCCAGACAGCGGGGCGAAGCGCCTTGATTAACCCGCACCGACCAAGCATCGCTGCCGCCTGTGGCTTTGAGCACCTGCTGCTGCAAACCCTGCGCCTGATCAGCTCCGATGCGGCTAATGCCAGCGGGCAAGCTGAGTTGGGCGAATGGATCGACACCACTCCAGAGCTCGGGCGCCAAGGCCTCTAGGGCAGCAAGGCCAGTGAATCGCCACTCCTCCTGACTTCGCCCCGGCAGGGGAGCGCCAGCAAGTTGGGTGAGCCAATCGGCAGTATTTGGCATAACCGCAGCTGGCATCACAACACCTCCGCAGGTTCCTGGCCCAGGCTGGCCAGCGCCTGATCCACCCATTCGTAACCAGTGCGCTCAAGCTCCAAGGCCAGCTCCTTGCCTCCGGTGCGCAGGATCCGGCCCGCAGCCATCACATGGACGAAATCGGGGGTGATCAGATCGAGCAGGCGCTGGTAGTGGGTGATCAGCAAGGTGGCATTTTCCGGGCCCGCGAGTTGATTGACCCCATCAGCCACGATGCGTAGGGCGTCGATATCAAGGCCAGAATCGGTTTCATCGAGGATCGCCACCAACGGCTCAAGTAGCGCCATCTGCAAGATCTCGTTGCGCTTTTTCTCGCCACCGGAGAAGCCTTCGTTGACACTGCGCTCTAAAAATGCCGGATCCATCTGCACCACCTTGAGGCGCTCGCGCACGAGGTCTTCGAAAGCAAAGGTGTCCAGCTCCTCCTCACCCCTTTGAGCGCGGCGGGAGTTAGAGGACACCCGTAGGAATTCAAGGTTGCTAACCCCCGGGATCTCCACCGGATATTGAAATCCCAGGAATAAGCCCAAGCGGGAGCGCTGTTCTGGCGCTAGCTCAAGCAGGTCTGAGCCCATATATGAAACCGACCCGGCTGTGACCGTGTAGGCGGGATGGCCGGCCAGCACTTTGGAAAGTGTGCTTTTGCCACTGCCATTACGCCCCATCACTGCGTGGATTTCACCAGCTCGGATCGTGAGGTTCACCCCCTTAAGGATTGGCTGCTCCTCAACCCGCGCGTGCAGGTCAGAAATTTCGAGCAATACCGGGGCGTCTGGGCGAATCACAGCAGGTAAGGAAGGGCGGGAAAGGGGAACTGACAGATAGAACAGATCGGTGCGGCTCAGCCCACTGATCCCTCGAGCTTGAGGGCAAGCAATTTGTCTGCCTCAGCAGCAAATTCCATTGGCAGTTGATTAAACACGTCGCGGCAAAAACCGCTGACCATCATCGAAACAGCCTCCTCAAAACCAATGCCCCGGCTTTGCAGGTAAAAGAGTTGGTCTGCGGAGATGCGGCAAGTGCTTGCCTCATGCTCCACTGCGGCATCCGGTTGCTGAGAGCGGATATAGGGGTAGGTATTAGCGCCAGCCTGATCGCCAATCAACATCGAATCGCACTGGCTGTAATTCTTAGCCCCTACAGCTTTAGGGCCGATTTGGACAAGGCCGCGGTAGCTATTAGAAGAATGGCCAGCGCTGATGCCCTTACTGACAATGGTTGAGCGGGTCCTCGGACCGACGTGAATCATCTTGGTACCAGTATCAGCCTGCTGATAGTTATTAGTGAGGGCAACCGAATAAAATTCGCCCACCGAATCAGCACCTTGCAGCACACAACTGGGATACTTCCAAGTGATTGCCGATCCAGTTTCCACCTGAGTCCAGCTGATGCGGCTGCGGTCGCCCCGGCACTGGCCGCGCTTGGTCACGAAGTTATAAATGCCCCCTACGCCATGCTCGTCACCGGCGTACCAGTTCTGAACTGTTGAGTATTTGATAGAAGCATCATCAAGTACTACCAACTCCACAACGGCTGCATGGAGCTGATTGGTATCAAACATCGGAGCCGTACAACCCTCCAAGTAGCTAACCGAAGCACCCTCTTCGGCAATTATCAAAGTGCGTTCAAACTGACCCGTATCGGCGGAATTGATCCGGAAGTAAGTTGACAACTCCATCGGGCAGGCCACACCCTTGGGGATAAAAACAAAAGAACCGTCACTAAAAACTGCAGAATTCAGGGCGGCAAAATAGTTGTCATTACTTGGAACGACCGTGCCAAGATATTTCTCCACCAAGTCTGGATATTCCTTTACAGCCTCACTGATTGAGCAGAAAACAACCCCATGCTCTGCAAGCTTTTCACGATAGGTAGTGGCGATTGAAACACTGTCAAAAACAGCATCAACTGCCACGTTGGAGAGGCGCTTCTGCTCACTTAGGGGGATGCCAAGCTTTTCAAATGTTTCCAGCAGTTTGGGATCTACCTCATCAAGACTGGCTTTTTTCTCCTGCTGCTTAGGAGCTGCGTAGTAAATAATATTTTGATAATCGATCGGTGGGTAACCCAGTGCCGCCCAATCTGGTGACTGCATATTCAGCCATTGGCGATAGGCCCGCAGCCGAAAAGCCAATAAAAACTCAGGCTCACTTTTCTTGGAGGAGATCAGACGCACAACGTCTTCACTCAGACCCTTGGCGATCTTTTCAGTTTCAATATCAGTTACGAAACCGTGCTTATACGGCTGTGAAACTAGATCGCCAACGGTTGCAGTACTCATCGAGGTAAACCGACTCAGCTGGCAGTAAGGGCTTTAACTTCGTCTAAGGAAATTGTCTGCTGGTCACCGCGGAAAGCATTGTCCTCGGTGAGAAACAGCATGCAGTGGCACTCTTTACGCTCCCGCATGGGCACGCAAGGGCAGTTCCAAAAGGCTTGGGAAACCTCTGCCTGCTTGTCCTCGTAATGACGGCAGGGGCATAGGGCACCACCAAGCTCATCCTTGTGCTTGGCCAAGCCAGCAAGCACCACAGCGGTCACACCGGGATCACTACAAAAGTAAGTACCGGTGCGCTGCGCGTAGGTTTCAGCAAACTTTCGGATCACCTCCAAGCTGTCGGAGTGCGCCGGCGAGCTCCCTGCGGAGCTCTCAGCGGTCGAACTGGCCGGAGTGTCGGACATGGCTCGAAAGGGAAGGTGGTCAGAAGGCGGTAGTCAAACAGCACCTCGGAATCCGGTGCCATCGGCAGCTAGCAATCGGATTTGCCAGCAGACCATTACGAAACCAATGTGTTTCGTTAGGGAATGAGCCTAAGACACCAAGGCTGCCAGCGGGGCCCAATCCCCAACCTCCCGCCAGTCGTGGCATCGTTGTCTCAACCGGCCTTTGCCGTGAGCGCCATTCCCGAAATCATTCACCAGCACGCCGATCCGGCATCCACCCGGGATACGGTCCTCACCTTGCTGGTTAGGCATGGAGAGGCCACCGCGAGCGCCCTAGCCGCACACCTGGCAATGTCGGTGCAGGTTGTGCGTCGCCATTTGCGGGGCCTAGAAGACGATGGCCTGGTCGAGGCAAGTCCTTCGGCGGAGGGTCCGGGCAGGCCCAGTAATTATTGGCGCCTTACCGCCAAGGGGCAGGGGCAATTTCCCGATGGCAGCGACCATTTCGCCCTCGGACTGCTGCAATCTCTGGCTGGCAACCTGCCACCTGAAACCCTGCAGGCACTCCTAGAACATCAAGCCATTCAGCAGGCTGACGCCTACCGCCACCGCATCGGCGCTGGCTCGCTTCAAGAGCGGCTGGAGCAACTAGTGGATCTACGCCGGCAAGAGGGGTACCTGGCGGAATGTTCCCAAGAGGCCGGCAACCCTCAAGCCTGGATGCTCAGTGAATTTCACTGTTCCGTGATGCGCATTGCCGAGCAATTCCCCTGCATCTGCGACCAGGAGCTGCAGCTAATTCGCCACACCTTTCCCGACTGCCAGGTGGATCGAGTGCAATGGCGCTTGGAGAAGGGTCACTCTTGCGGCTTTCGCCTGACGCCCTGCCGTGACGACTGAAGCACCGCAACCCCAGGCCCAAAGTCCGCTTTCAGCAGCAGAACTGGCGGAGCTGGAGGCCACCCTCCTTCCTGCCTTAGAGCGGCACCATCTGCGCCTTCTGGCCCACAGCCTGCGCAGCCTGCAGGCGATCGCAGCCCACCAGCCCGCAGGGGCCCTGCCAGGCCACGACGCGATGCGCGCCTGGGCCAGCCAGCAGCCCGCGCTCGCCGACGCCCCCTGCTTCCAGGCAGTTCTGGTGGAGCAATTAGAGGCGGCGGGCAGGCAGCTGCAGCAACTGGCTACCACCCTGAACCGGGCGCCATTGGCCCTAGAGCTGGGCGACCTAATCGCCGCGGCTTGCGATCATCGCCACAGACACAGCCCCAGCCCCAGCACGCCAGTGAGCGAAATCCAATCCGAGTCGATCGCCGACGCCCTCAGCTTTTTCCGCCTTAGCTGCGGTCGCTGGCGCTCCCAGCGCAGCAGCCATCACCTGCTGCACCGGCGAGCTGAGGCGGGAGGCTCCTTCATTGAGGTGGTGGAGATCGCCGCGGCCGACCCCCGCCTGATCGCCATCGCCGAGCTCCACGGCGAAAATCCCGCCGGCCTCGTTGGCGGCTGCCGGGTGACCTGGAACGCCTCAATGGCGTGGGACAAAGCCGGAGAAGCCCACGAGGGGGAAAGTGTTTTCGGCTTGATCCCCACCGATGAGCTAGGCCGGTCCGGCCTGCTTTTGCGCGACCGTGGCTACGCCGAAACCGCCCCCGTGGCAGGTCATTTCGCCATGGACGAGCGCGATGGGCTACTGCTCACCACCAGCTACGAAACCATGGCCAGCCTGGAGCGATTCAGCTTTGCCGGCCCCAACGTGCGCCTGCGCACCAGCACGGTGGAGGGCCTCTCCAATACGGCGTCCTTCTGCGTCGAAACACGGCTGCTAGACAGCCCGGAGCCTGGGGCCACAACCCCAGCTCAAGAGCCCGTTTCCGAGCAGCCCCTGTCGCCCCTGGGATGGTGACGAACGTTACGGACTGTGAGCCCTGTCACGGCCAGCCGAACCCGGCCGCAGCCGCACTTCTACGATCAGCAACGACGGATGATGAAGTTGTGTGGCCCTGCCCCTCCTGAAATACGCGCCCACTACCCAAAACTCGCGGGTTGACCCGCTTCGGGTGGGTTCGGATGAGGACCCCAAACCCATGTCCATGGACAGGGCAATGGATCCCAAAGACCTAAATCTGGTCATCGAGTCGTGTTACCGACAGATTTTCTTTTATGCCTTCAAGGTCGACCGCAACTCGACATTGGAGAGCCAGCTGCGCAACGGCCAAATGAGTGTGCGGGATTTCATTCGCTCCTTGTGTCTCTCAGACACCTTCACCCGCAGCTTCTACAACCTGAACAGCAATTACCGAGTGGTGCGCCACCTGGTGGAAAAGCTGCTGGGTCGCCCCACCCACGGCAGGTCTGAGGAGATCGCCTGGGCGGCCGTGCTGATGACCCGCGGGGTCAAGGGCATGGTTGACGACATCCTCAACGGCCAGGAATACCTGGACGCCTTCGGTTACGACACCGTTCCCTTCCACCGCAACCGCGTGGTGGGCTCCCGCGATCTGGGCGAAACCCCCTTCAACATCACCACACCGCGATACGAGGCCTATTACCGCGGCATCTTGGGCTTCCCCCAAGTTGTGTACACCGGCACCGCCAAAACGATCCCCGCTCGCTCCCGTCAGCGCCGTGGCGGCTTCCCCGAGGACTACCTCCCCTGGGTGCGCAATCTGCCTGCCATGCGCAGCCAAGGCGGTGCATCCGGCAGCGTCAGCATGGACTATCTGTCCAAGGTTCCTTACCGCAGCATCGGCCGCTGAAGCCAGTCCCCAACTAAATCCCCGGGCGGTCAAAAGGCCGCCCTTTTTTATGGGCCATCAGCACCCAGGCCGTCAGCATCTACTGACGGCTCTAGATCGAGCTACCCGAGCCAGGAGAAACTCGTCCACACTGATCCCAAAAGAAATCTGTTGCTGTGACACAGGCACTCACCGCATTGGCACGCATGACCCTGCGTCAGCTTCGCCAAGTCGCTAGCGACCTTGGGGTGGGCTTGTACAGCCGTAAGTCCAAGGATGAACTCCTAGCCGCCATCAATGATCGCCAGGATGAGGAGGACACGCCCATCAGTCTCAAGGCAATCGAAGCAGAGCTACCCCCAGCTCCCCGACCCAGCTCAGCAAATACCAGCGTCGTATTTCTGCCCCGCGATCCACAGTGGGCCTATGTGTTCTGGGATATCTCCCAAAGCGATCGGGCCTCAGCCCTGGCAACTGGTGCCTCCCAGCTTTGCCTGCGCGTCGCCGACGTGACTGGCCTGCCGGGCGGCTCAGCCCACCCCCACACACTGCAGGAAGTGGTGGTCGACAGCCATGCCACCGAGTGGTATCTGCCAGTGCCCCTGTGCGATCGGGATTACCGGGTGGAACTCGGCTACCGCAAAGGCAGCGGCGGCTGGATCTCCCTGGCCTTCTCTTCAGTGGCACGGGTACCCGCCCAGCACCCCAGCGAGCAAATTCTCGACCAGTTCGTGCCCTTTTCGCTGGACACGGCTCCAGCCATCCTGCCGACGCCGGTGGAGCCAGCCGATGCAGGACTACACGAACGCCTATATCAAACAGCTACAGCCCGCTGGCGCAGTCTTGGCAGGGGTTCTGAGGCTTTTCATGAGCTACACGCAGCCGGCCTGGACACCAGTGAACTCAACACCTCTGGTGCCGGCATCTGGGCCAGTGGCCGCAACGCCTCTGGCATCGGCGGGGTCGCCTCCCGTCAACGCTCGTTCTGGCTTGTGGCTGATGCTGAGCTGATTGTCTATGGGGCCACCGATCCCGCTGCCCGCCTCACCATTGGCGGTGAGGAGGTGCCCCTTTCCGCCGATGGCACCTTCCGGGTGCAAGTGCCCTTCCGCGATGGTCAGCAGCTTTATCCGATCGAGGCGGTCGCCGCCGATGGCGAGCAGAAGCGCAACATCACCCTGGAATTCAGCCGCTCTACCCCTGAGGACAACAGCAACCCAGCCGAAAAGGCCGTAAGCGAATGGTTCTAAATCGAGCCTTGGCGCTGAAGCGCTCAGCCGTCGCCCTCACACCGGTGGCAGGAGCCTTGGCATTTCCGCTGATTGTGCCGGTTGTGTTGATGCGCTTCGGCCTGCCAGCCGCCATGCTCAGCGCTGTGTTGATTGGTACTGGTTGGTTCGTGGTGATGCTGCGCACCGCCGAGATGCCGGGCCACCACTAGATAAAGCCCCAGCTTGATCCAATGTGGGAACCCTGGGTACAACCGCCCAGGGCTGCCATGGCCAACCTTTCGCCGCGCCACCCCTTAGCCTGGGCAAGCCTTGTGGGCTTGGCTTTAGCTGGCTGCAGCGCTGACGCCCAGCTCCTTGGCCAGTCAGCCCGGCCCAAGCCCCTGCCCAAGGGCATCGAGCTGGCCTTCAACCACGCCGAAACCAGCCGCTACCGCAGCCCTATCACCGGTCAATGGCGTCAGGGCGACGATCTCGAGGCTTTCGTGCTGGCAAGTATTCAGTCGGCGAGGCGGGAAATCCTGGTAGCGGTTCAGGAGCTGTCGCTGCCGAAGCTTGCCGAAGCGCTGGCGGCTAAGCACCGTGAGGGGCTGACGGTGAAGGTGGTGCTGGAAAACACCTACAGCAGCCCCTGGAGCGAAGAACATCCGGCGGATCTGGCCCCACACCAGCGCACCCGCCATGAGCAGCTCAAGGTCCTCGGTTGGGGAGACGCTGTGGCGATCCTGCAGCGGGCCGGCGTACCCCTGATCGACGACACCGCCGATGGCAGCGCCGGCAGTGGCCTCATGCACCACAAATTCATGGTGGTGGACAGGGCGGTGGTGGTGACCGGCTCAGCAAATTTCACCCCCTCCTGCATCCACGGCGATCCGGGGGCAGACCGCAGCCGCGGCAACGTCAATCACCTACTGCGTCTGCGCAGCCGTGAACTGGCCAACTCCTTTTTGGCCGAGTTTGAGCGGATGTGGGGCGACGGCCCCGGCGGCCAGCCCGACAGCCGCTTTGGGCTGGGCAAGGGCGGCGGAGCTCCCCAAAAGCTGCTGGTGGGGTCAACGCCGGTGACGGTGCTGTTCGCCCCCCATCGCCGCAGCGATCCCCACCAGGGCCTGCTGCTGTTGGAGAAGTTGCTCTCCGGCAGCCGCAAGCAGCTGGATCTCGCCCTATTCGTACTCTCTGAACAACGGCTGGCCGACGTCATGGCCCGCCTGCAGGGGCAGGGGGTGACCATCCGGCTGCTGGCCGATCCCGGCTTTGCGAACCGCGCCTTCAGCGAAGTGCTCGATCTACTCGGCACCCAACTGCCAGATCACCGCTGCGGCGTGGAGGCGGCGAACCGCCCCTGGCAGCGCCCCCTGGAGAGTGTCGGCACACCACGCCTGGCCAGCGGCGACAAACTGCACCACAAGCTGGCTGTCATCGACAACCGCACCGTGATCACCGGCTCCTTCAACTGGAGCCCCTCAGCCGCCCACCAGAACGACGAAACCCTGCTGGTGTTTGAGTCCCCCCTGCTAGCCGAGCACTTCACCTCTGAGATCAATCGGCTCTGGAAAGGCGCTGAGCTCGGCATCACCGAGCGGCTGCAACGCAAGCAAGAACGGCAACGCACCCGCTGCGGCAGCGGGGTGCAAAGGGGATAAGCGGGAAGAAGTGGGAACAACAACAAGCTCGCTCGGCAGCAGCTCCTGACCAGCGACTGGATGACCCTGCGGAGGGGTTACTCGTTCTGCATTAGCTAAGCCGAACTCAAGGCAAGGACGACTACTGGAGTCGCAAGTGAGTCTGCTGCTGAAATCGCAGCATCAAGAGAACTTATCGCAAATATTTTTTACCTGAAATACAACCAAAACTGAAGCCAGCATCTAGGGTTCAGCAAGGCAAACATTCGCAGCACTAATCCAGGCCTGAACAGGTACCAAACACAAAGGCAACAATATTCTTGCTTTTTTAACCCGACCTTTTATTTCTAGCCTTTTTTTGATCCCTAAGGCAGGCTATAAACCATGTCACTTCAGGTCAACAGAACAAATATTCAAATTCGACCGGACCCTTCGCGAGTATTTTTAAGGACCTTCGAAACGAGTGGCAGGGAACGCATTCAGCGAATTGTTGCTCGGGTCATGGCCCTAAGCCGCTCCGAGGCGGAGCGCGAAGCCGCCATCATGCTGAAGAGCTTTGAAGGCCGCCATGAAAAGTTACAGGCCTTTCTGCTCACTAGTTTCGGCCATGTGAGCGAGCATCTGATCACCGATCGGCCCCTAAACCGCTGCGAAAGGCTGCTGATCGGTGCCTATTTCACGCTGGAATATTCCCTTGAAGCGGCGGCTCTCTTCAATCCGTCAATCGTGCGGCATCCGGATCAGTCGAGAATCGATGAAGGCAGCATGCGCTTTCTCCTAAGCCTACGGGCTACGGGCGAAGGCCATATCTCCTCAATTGTTTTTCGCACTGGCGTAATCAACCGAGAGGGAGGTATAACCCTCGATCAGCCGAGCCCCTTTGTGGCAGCTGCTGATGTGCATCCCAACCCAAGCTATGAAAAGCATCTTTTCGAGCGAAAGCTTGTTGAAATGGGCTTGCTTACGCATCTTGCTCAGCGCCTAATGGATCAGCTGCCTGATTTTTTCAGCTTTGAGGAACTCAAGGAGTTAACCAACCAGGCCCTGCGCAGTGACCGTCTCGCCAATACAGACAGCATGCATATAGCGGAGAGCGTACTATCGCTGGCACGCGCAAACTACGAGCTAAGCTTCGATCCAGGTGACGATTGCTCAGAGCGAGCTATCTTCCCCACCTCTCCCACCGAAAGTCGTGGCATTGAAGATGCTCGATTTGTTGCTTTTGAGGAAGACGGGCAGACTACCTATTATGCAACCTATAGCGCCTATGACGGTCAGCTTGTCTTCCCCCAGTTACTGGAAACTAAAGACTTCACCCAGTTCAAGATAAGCACCTTAAACGGCCCTGAAGTGGCAAATAAGGGCATGGCCCTATTCCCAAGAAAACTGGGAGGCTCGTACGCCATGCTTTCCAGGCAGGATGGAGAGAATATCTACCTGATGTATTCAGATCAGCTGCACTTCTGGTACGAAAAGCGTATTTTGATGCGGCCCACCTACCCCTGGGAGTTCGTTCAGATTGGCAACTGTGGCTCGCCTATCGAAACCGATGCCGGCTGGCTGGTACTAACCCATGGCGTTGGACCAATGCGTAGATACACCATAGGCGCGATTCTACTCGACATTAACGATCCCAGCCAAGTGATCGGCCGCCTCAAGGAGCCCCTGCTGGAGCCAACCAAGGAGGAGAGAGAAGGATATGTTCCGAATGTTGTCTATAGTTGCGGATCACTAATCCATGCCGATAAGCTGATCATACCTTACGCCATGAGCGATCAGTCAGCCACTTTTGCCACCGTATCCGTTGATGAGTTATTGCGAAAATTGAAGGCCAACCCACTGGAGAAATATCCTTGAAGCCAAGATCTACTCGAAAAATTGCAATCATTGGCGACTATCTGCCAAGGAAATGTGGGATCGCCACCTTCTCCCACTCGGTTTATCGAGCTCTCTCCGACGACGCAGCCGACAACGAATGCTTCATCGTTGCGGTAAACGACGATCTCGAAGGCTACGCCTATCCACCGGAAGTTCGTTTTGAGATTGCGGAGCAGGATTTGAGCAGCTATCGCCGCGCTGCCGATTTCCTGAATCTCACCGACACTGATGTCATCTGCCTCCAGCACGAGTTTGGCATCTATGGCGGCCCAGCTGGCAAGCATATCCTCACACTTTTACGCCACGTCCATATCCCTGTGGTTACCCAACTCCATACGATCCTGGAGGAGCCCAGCGCCGAACATCTGCATGTGATGAAGGAGCTCGCCGCACTTTCAGCACGGATCATTGTGATGAGTGAACGGGGGCGCCGAATTCTTGAGGAAATCTACGGGTTGCAAGCAGATCATCTAGATGTAATCCCCCATGGCGTGCCAGACATGCCGTTTGTAGATCCCAACTATTACAAAGATCAGTTTGGGGTTGAGGGCAAAAAAGTTCTTCTTACTTTTGGGTTGATCTCGCCAGCCAAGGGGATAGAAAACGTTATCCGGGCCTTACCTGAGGTGGTCAAGGTATTCCCAGAGGTCGTCTATATCGTATTGGGTGCTACCCATCCCCATCTGCTGCGCGAGCAGGGCGAAACCTATCGATTGAGTCTTGAGAGGCTTGCCCTTGAGCTTGGGGTGAGAAAGCAGGTGATCTTCTACAACCGCTTTGTGAGCGCTGAAGAGCTCAAAGATTTTCTTGGTGTTGCGGATATTTATATCACTCCCTATCTCAACCGTGATCAGATCACCTCCGGCACCCTCTCCTATGCCTTCGGTTGCGGCAAGGCGGTGATCTCCACTCCCTACTGGCACGCAGAAGAGCTGCTTGCTGAAGACCGGGGCGTGTTAGTGCCCTTTCGCAACAGTGATGCAATTGCCGAAGCACTGATCGGTTTGTTGATCGATGAAGTGCGTAGGCATGCCATGCGCAAGCAGGCCTACCTACTGGGTAGGGGCATGATCTGGAGCCAGGTGGCTGAACTTTATGCCAGCTCATTTGAGCGAGCCAGGCTAGAGCGTGGCAACGGAGTGGTGCTGCACTCCCCAATCAAGCCCCTGGAGCAGGAACCGCGCGAGCTGCCGGCCTTAAGGCTTGAGCATCTGAAGAGAATCTCGGATTCAACAGGTATTTATCAGCACGCCAAATTCACATTTCCCAATTTCAAGGAAGGATATTGCACGGATGACAATGTTCGCGCACTGCAATTACTTGTAATGCTCGAAGAATCGGGCGATGCCACGCCCGATGTACAAGCACTGGCTACTTGTTATGCATCGTTTATTAACTATGCCTACATCCCGGGAACTTGCCGATTTCATAACTTCATGAGCTTCGAGCGCACCTGGCTCGATGAGGATGGCTCCGATGATTGCCTGGGCCGCACCTTGCTAGCCCTGGCTGCCTGTGTAGGCAGATCCCGCCGCGATGATTTGCGCCACTGGGCAGTGGATCTGTTTCAGCTGGCGCTGCCCTCGGTCACCAAAACAACGAGTCCACGGGCCTGGGCCCTTGGACTCAAGGCTATTCATGAGTATCTGCGCAAGCTGAGTGGTGATCGAACCGTAGATCTGATGCGCGATACCCTCACCGATCAGTTGCTGGTGGCCTTCGATCAAAACTCCGGTGATGAATGGCCCTGGTTTGAGGATGTGCTCAGTTACGACAATGCTTCCCTGCCGCACGCCCTGATCCTCAGTGGCCGCTGGTCGAATCGAAGCGAAGCACTTGAAGTAGGTCTGCGCAGTCTGCGCTGGTTGATGGCAGAGCAAACCGCTGAAGCTGGCCATTTCAGGCCAATTGGTTCCAACGGCTTCTACCGCCGAGGCCAGCAGCGGGCCACCTTCGACCAGCAACCACTGGAGGCCTGCGCTTCAGTGTCAGCTTGCGTTGAGGCCTGGTCAGCAACGGGCGATAGCTTCTGGCTCCGCGAGGCCTGGCGAGCCTTTGCCTGGTTCCTAGGCGACAACGACCTGCACCTGCCGCTCTATGACGCACGCACTGGCGGCTGCTTCGATGGTCTTCAGGACGACAGCGTCAACATGAACCAGGGTGCCGAATCAACCCTGGCCTTCCTCCTGGCTCTGCAGGAGATGCGACTAATCGAACTCGCTCGCCATTCAATCCCCAAGCCATGAATAAGATCCGCATCGGCGCCATTGGAGCGGGTGGGTTTGGCCTGTTTGCTCTCCAACAGTTTCTTCAGGTTGAAGGGGCGGAGCTGGTGGCCATGGCTGGCACCCATCGAGAGGCGGCCCTCGCCATGGCCCGCCGTTTTGGAATTGCTGAAACCCTCGATGTGGAGAGCCTGCTCAACCTCGATCAGGTTGACCTTGTTTACATCGCCACGCCGCCCTTCCTCCATTACGGCCAGGTGCGTGCAGCCCTGGAGGCAGGCAAGCATGTGATCTGCGAAAAGCCGCTGGCGCTCAACCTGGCCCAGGCTGATGAGCTGTTGCAGCTGGCCCACTCCAGCGATCGCCTCTGCATCGCCAACCTGATGCAGCGCTACAACCCGCTGTTTGAGGCCGTGCGCCAACTTATCGATTCCAAGGTGATCGGCGAGTGCCTACATGGCTGGTTTGATAATGCCGCCGGCGATGAGGGGCTTTCAGCCGAGCACTGGTTCTGGGATCGCAGCAAAAGTGGCGGCATCTTCATTGAACATGGCGTGCATTTCTTCGATCTGTTCGAAGGTTGGCTGGGGAAGGGAGAGGTTGTCTCCTCCCAGCGAACTCTGCGCCCAGGCTCCGGCATTGAGGAGCAGGTGCAGTGCGTGGTGCGCTACGGCAATGGTGCCCTCATCAACTTCTATCACGGCTTCACCCAGCCGGCGCGGCTGGAGCGCCAGGAATTCAGGCTGCTGTTTGAACACGGTGAATTGACCCTGGAGGAATGGGTGCCTACTCGGGTGCGGCTACGGGGCGTGGTGGATGAAGAGCAATCGCGCAGGTTGATGCAGATCTTCCCTGACGCCAGGCTTGATGTTCTCGAAAGCTATAGCGGCTCTAAGCGCCTGGCCCGTGGACGCCACAAAGACTTTGACACCTATCAGAAGATCGATCTTCATGCTGGATTGGAGGCCGAGAAGATGCGCCGTTATTGCGAGCTGCTGCGGGCACTGTTCGCCGACCAGATCGCCTGGATTTCCGATCGTTCCCATCAACGGCTGATCACTGAGGAAAATGGCCGCAACTCCCTTGCCATGGCCTGCGCGGCAACGCAACTAGCTGAGCCTGGCGGATGAGACCCCGTTTATTCAGCAGCTGCCTGCTGACCCCAGAGCAGCTTGCCCCCTCCCAGGACGACATGCGGGTTGTTGGCGCCTTCAATCCAGGCGCCGTCACAACGGAGCAGGGAGTTGTGCTTGTTATCAGGGTTGCCGAGGCGCCTAGGCAGATCCGGCCGGGTTTCGTGGGTTTGCCGCGCTGGGATCTGGAGGCAGGAAAAATAGTTATCGACTGGCTGACTGAGCAGGAACTGATTGTTGAAGATGCCAGGGTAGTGAAGATCAGGGAAACGGGCCTACTGCGACTCACTTCCACCTCCCATCTGCGCGTAGTTCGCAGCGCTAACGGGCGCCAGATCGAGCCCAGTGAGCAGCAAATCCTCCGGCCCAGGCTCGGCTGTGAGAGCTATGGCATCGAGGATCCCCGCATCACGCCAATTGATGGTCGTTTTTATATCACCTATGTAGCCGTATCCCCCCACGGTGCGGCAACAGCCTTGGCCTCTACACTTGATTTCAGCTCCTTCAAGTTCCACGGGCCGATCTTCTGCCCGGAAAACAAGGATGTGGTGCTGTTCCCTGAGCGCATCGGCGGCCAGTATTTCGCGCTGCATCGGCCCACCACTGCCCATGATTTTTCCCGTCCGGAGATTTGGCTGGCCTCATCACCCGATCTACTGCATTGGGGCAAGCACCAGCCCCTGCTGGGCTCTAGTGCAGGCTGGGATTGCGGCCGCATCGGCGCGGGCACACCACCGATCCGCACAAGGGAGGGATGGTTGGTGATCTATCACGGCAACGATAAGGGCGAAGGTGAAAGCGGCATCGGCAGCTATGGGGCTGGAAAGCTGCTTTTGGATCTCGATCAACCATCGAAGATTCTCAGCGCAGGAGAGCAGATCTTGGCGCCAGAGATGGAGTACGAATGTCTGGGATTTGTGCCAAATGTGGTGTTCCCCACTGGCATCATCCAACAGGAGGATTCACTGCTGATCTACGCCGGAGCCGCTGACACCGCCACCTGCGTAGTGGAACTTGGGCTCGCTGATCTGCTGATCAGCGACTCATCGCCAGCTGATGTAGGTCCAAAAATCTGAACCAGGCCTTCTGAGAGCTCTCAGGCCAAGCCCAACGGGATGCCCTCAGCGAGGAAGCTGCATCTACCAACCTCAATTCGGCCAACGCACATCCATGGGAAAGACGTCAACTCGAGCGTCAGCTTGAGCTCCTGAAACAGGCAGACAGTCGTTTGCACGCTAGCGCCAACATCGATGAGCTCACCGGATGCCTGCGAAGACTGGAGCTGCATTATCAGCGCAATTAGGAGATCAGGCATTTGCCGCAAGATTTGGCGGCGACGAATTTGTTATCGCCATTCCCTCGCAGTTGCCCGATGAAACCATAAGTTGGCTCAGCGCCATTCAAGATGGTCTCCGAAGCCAAGCGAAACGAGCCTTTGATTTCCCCGAAGGCATCTTAATGAGTGCAGGCATACTTTATTGCGCTTCTGGCGTTAAAGTCATTTTTGAAGACGTGATTCAAGAGCTTGACAAGTTGCTCTATGAAGCAAAAGCGAGGGGTCGCAATTGCTTCGTCAGCAAAGAAATATCGGAATAAACGTCCTACCCCCTTGATCCGAGTCGGACGGGCAAGGTCGCTCGTCTCGCGAGAACAGAGCCCCTGCAGCAGACCGAGCCAGCAATCGCAACAGATCAACCCTTGATGGAGCTGGGTTCAGCGCAGCTGAGTCGGGAAAGCGGGGTATGGGCGCTCCACCCACCATATGTGGGCCTCTAGCAACCCCAAGCACCACATCTAGTGATCTGCACCTAAAGTTCAATTGTTCGGATGGCCAACGACGCCGATGAAAACCTTGGTGAAGACCGGCAGCTTGGCTAAGACCGGCAGCCTGATCAAGTCGCTGGCGAGCTCCCTGGTGTTGCCGGGTGAGGACACCACCCCCGCCGCGCCGGTGGTCTACACCACTGCCATCCGCTGCGACGGCAGCCTGGCCCAGTCCCTCGCCGGCATCAGCCTGCTGGCCAACCAGCTCGGCTTCACCCACGCCCCCGAAACCCTCTACGCCGTTGACGGCCAGAGCGCCGCTTTCCATGCCGACCATGGCGCCAGGGCAGTGAGCCTGGCGGTGGAATGCAACCCCCGCCAGCAGACCGTCTCCCTGGCGGTGAGCGGGCTGGACCACCAAGACACCTTTGAAACATTCCATCAGGTGTCCAGCACCCTGTTTGGCGACTGCTGATCGGGAGCCGTGATCCAGGCGGCCCCCCTCCTACGCTTGGCCTTCCCCTCAATGCTTTGGCCATGGTCAGTGGAACGGAGCGTGCCTTGAATGCCCCGCCGGCATCCCGCAACACGTCGGCCACCCTGGATGCCATCCAGCTGATGCTGCGCGACCTGCACACCCGGCACGATGAAATACGCCACCGGGCCGCATTCCGCGGCTGCACCAATGAACTGTTGGCCGTTCAGCAGGAGCTGGTGGAATATTTACTCAGCAAGAAAAGCCAGTTGACGGGCCATGTCGACCCGGTGAGCGGCGGCACTCGCAACTACAACTCCTTCGTTTGAGTAGCCCCTTGAGCCACCGCCCCAAGGTGGTGGTGGTGGGTGCCGGACCGGCGGGGGCCAGCTTGGCCCTACTGCTGGCCCGTGGTGGTATGGCCGTAACCCTGGTGGAGGCCGGCACCAACCTGGAGCGTCAATTCCGCGGCGAAGCGCTGATGCCCTCAGGGCTAGAGGCCCTAGCGGCCATGGGGCTGCTCGAGCTGATTCCAGGCCTGCCCCACCGGCCCCTGGTGGAATGGCGCTTCGTGGTGAATGGCCAGGAGCTATTTACCGCCACCGAGCCCCTCGGCGGTGATCCCAGCCGGCCCTGCACCCTGGTGAGCCAGCCGGCCCTGCTGGAGGCCCTGCTGAAACGAGGCAGCACCTACCCCTCCTTTGCGATTGAGCGGGGCCAACCGGTGGTTGACCTGCTGTGGCAGCAGGAGCGGGTGGCGGGGGTGCAACTGCGCGATGGCAGTCAGCTACCTGCCGACCTTGTCGTCGGCTGCGATGGCCGGGGCTCCCTGGTGCGCCAGAAGGCAGGGCTAGCGCTGCAGAGCAGCCCCAGCCCGATCGACTTGCTCTGGTTTCAACTGGCCAGTCCCGCGGCCTCGCCCTTAGCTGGCTCCTTCACCACCCTGGTGGGGCCCCAGGGGGTTTTCAGCGCTTTCGAAAGCGCCAGCGGCGGCGTGCAGCTGGGCTGGGTTATTGGCAAGTCTCAAGCCACACCCGAGCTCAGCAGAGAAGGCTGGATCGAGCGGATGGCAGCATTGAGTCCACCTCAGCTAGCGGCCTGGCTACGGCAGTGGCGCGGCGGATTGGGGGCGCCCAGCCGGCTGACGGTGCAGGTGGGACTAGCGGAGCGCTGGTGCCAACCGGGCCTGCTGCTGCTTGGCGATGCGGCCCACCCGATGGGACCGGTGCGAGCCCAGGGCATCAACATGGCCCTGCGTGATGCCTGGGTAGCCGCCATGCGGTTGTTGCCTCTGCTCAGCAGTGGCTGCAGCGACGCTGCCCTTGATGGGGTGGCCGTCCAAATTGAGGCGGAGCGGCGGCCCGAAATCACAGATATGCAAACCCTGCAGGCTGCCGAAGCCGCCCGGGGAGAGCAGTTGCGGCAGCAGGGTTGGTTGCGGGGGGCTCTGGCGATCGCCGCACCCCTTGTGGGCCCCGCGATCGCTGCCCACTGGAGCCAGCAGCAACAACCGCTGCGTCAGGGGCTAGCCCAGCTGCCAGGACCGCCATGATGGGAGCAACCCCGGTGTAACCATGGCCGCGCCTCGGATTGATCCCGCACTTGCCCTTGGCCTGATCGCCCTGCTGACTGCCCCCCTACAGGCAGCACCCAAGGACCCGCCGTACCCATCCATGGACCTGTTGCGCGAGCTCCAGCTCCAAACCTTCGCCTGCGGAAGAGACAACACGATCGAAGCCTGCGGCAAGGCAAGCACCATGGCCGATCCGCTGATGGATCACCCCCGCCTTGGCGCCACCTGCAAGGACGCCATCTGGACGATCCGCGAACGGGCAAAGCCAGCTACCACCAACACTTTTGAAAGGCGCGAAGCTCTCAACCGAGCCGGCCAGGACGTGATCCCGTTCTGCAAACAGCAGACCCGCACGGTCGCCCCGAGCAAAACTGACACCAAACCCAAGGAGAAAAAAGGTGGGTTCAACCTAATTCCTGGGTCCTGATCCTGATCCTGGTCCTGATCCTGATTCCGGCTTGCTCTCGATCAGGTTCAGCACCTGCTGGGCAGTGCTGTCCATAAAAGCCAGCGACCAGCCGACCTGCACCACCGCCTGATCGGCCAAGGCACAGAGACCGTCCTTCTGAGCAGCAACTTCACAGCTGGCAGACAGACCCAGTAAGGCATTGGTGAGCTTGCCGCGCAGGCAGGTTTCCTTGCCGCGTCGCTGGATCACGGCTTCAGCTGCCAACCGACTGCGCTGCACCGCCTCCGCCAAAGGAAGGGCGCGGGCTCCCCCCATCACTGCCGCCCGGCCGGCTTCTGTGGCCGCTAACGAGCTGGCTGTCAGTGCCAATCCAGCTAAGCAAGCCACTCTCCAAATGTGCCCGCTGGCAAACCTGTTTTCGGCCAACACCCTTGTCCCCATTCAACTGCCTTCCCTTGGAAGCTAGTCAGTTCTGGAAAGGTGACAAGCCAAGGCTAATTTGGTGCCCCAGTGCCCCTGTGGATTCGGCCGATGACCAGCAGTAATCCCGTGAGCATTCGGCAGATTTCCCTGGCTCAGCCTTTCAGCGACCAGAAGCCCGGCACCTCCGGTCTGCGCAAGAGCAGTCGCCAATTCCAGACCCCCCACTACCTAGAGAGCTTCATCGAAGCGAGCCTGCAGGTGCTGCCAGGCGTGGCCGGCGGCACCTTGGTAGTGGGAGGTGACGGACGCTACGGCAACCTCGCAGCCATCAACGTGATCGCCCGCATGGCCGCCGCCCATGGCGTGGCCCGGCTGATTACCACCACCGGCGGCATCCTCTCCACCCCAGCCGCCTCCCACCTGATACGTCAACACGGCGCCGTGGGCGGGGTGATTCTCTCGGCCAGCCATAACCCCGGCGGCCCCGATGGCGATTTCGGCGTCAAGATCAACGGCGCCAACGGCGGCCCCACGCCGGAATCGATCACCGACGCGATTTACGCCGCCACCTTGGAACTAGGCGGCTATCGGATCTGCGAAGGCGGCAGCGATCCCGACCTCTCAACGCCAGGGCTCAGCAGCATTCGCGACCTGCAGGTTGAGGTTATTGATGGCGTCGACGACTACGTAGCGCTGATGCAGCGCCTGTTCGACTTCGACCAGATCGGCGATCTATTGCGGGGCGACTTTCCGATGGCCTTCGATGCCATGCACGCAGTGACCGGCCCCTACGCCAGCCGGATCTTCGAAGAATTGCTTGGCGCTCCCGCGGGCACGGTGCGCAACGGCATCCCCCTAGAAGATTTTGGCGGCGGCCACCCCGATCCCAACCTCACCTACGCCCACGACCTGGCCGAGCTGCTGATGGGCAGCGATGCCTACAAATTCGGTGCCGCCTGCGATGGCGACGGCGACCGCAACATGGTGCTGGGGACGCGCTGCTTCGTGAATCCAAGCGACAGCCTGGCGGTACTCACCGCCAACGCCACCTTGGCCCCGGGCTACGCCGATGGCCTAGCCGGTGTGGCTCGCTCGATGCCCACCAGCGCCGCCACCGATGTGGTGGCGAAGGAGCTTGGTCTGGCCTGCTTCGAAACGCCAACGGGCTGGAAATTCTTCGGCAACCTGCTCGATGCGGGGCGCATCACCCTTTGCGGTGAGGAAAGTTTCGGCACGGGCAGCAACCACATCCGCGAAAAAGATGGCCTCTGGGCGGTGCTTTTCTGGCTGCAGATCCTGGCCAGGAAGCAGGCACCAGTGAGCAGGATCATGGCCGAGCACTGGAGCCGTTTCGGCCGGCACTACTACTCGCGCCACGACTACGAAGCCATCGCCAGCGAGGCCGCCCATGGCCTCTACAACCGCATCAAGGAGATGCAGCCCGCGCTGGTGGGCCAAAGCTTCGCCGGCCGCAATATCGCTACCGCCGACGACTTCGCCTACACCGATCCGGTGGACGGCTCTCTCACAAGCGGCCAAGGCCTGCGTCTGCTGCTCGAAGATGGCAGCCGAGTGGTGCTGCGCCTCTCCGGCACCGGCACCCAGGGAGCCACCCTGCGGGTGTACCTGGAGAGCTATGTGCCCCCTAGCGGCAACCTCAGCCAGGATCCCCAAATGGCCCTCGGCGAGCTGATCACGGCAATCGACGGACTGGCCGAAATCAAGACCCGCACGGGGATGGATCGCCCCACCGTGATCACCTGAGGCGATCAGGTGCCGCCGGCAGCACCAACCAAACCCTGAGCACGCCGATCAGCAGCAGACCCGCGAACGCGATCAGCATGCCGTTCTGCTGGCCCACGGTGCCAGATAGATAGGTCACCGCCATGGCGCTCACGGCCGCCAGAGCGGTGCCGCCCACCAGCAGCTGCCGGGCGCGGGTGTTCCCCGGCAGGGACACCCGCAGGCTGGAAATGGCCACCAGGCCATACACCAGCAGAAAGCCGAGCACGGTGAACCCACCAAACAGGCCGAAGATCTGGTTGATGGTGAGATTGCGCTGCACCACCAGCGCTCCTCCGGCCACCAAGGGCAGACCAGCCGTGAGCAGGGCGCAAGACGGGGTGCGGAAGCGGGGATGCACCCGGGCCAGAGGGGCCGGCACCAGCTGCTGCTCGGCCAGGCCGAACAGCAGTCTGGCCATAGCGGTAAGAACCCCGATGCAGGTACCGAATAGACACAGCAGCGCGCCGACCTTGATCCACAGCCCCGCCCCGGGAATTCCCAGGCGATCGGCCAGGGCACTGAGCGGATCGAGGCCCTGACGGGCCGCCGCCGGCAGCCAGGCCAGACCCTCCGGCAGGAATGCTCCCCAGACCACGAACAGCCCGCCGGCGATCAGCACGGCGGTACGAATGCTGCGCGGGATGGCCCGCTCCGGCTGGAGCGCCTCACTGCCCAGGTTTGCGGCGCTCTCAAAGCCGATGAAGCTGAGCACAGCCACCATCAATCCGGAGCGCACTTGAGCAGCGGTGTCGTTCAGAGGATTTATGGCCGCCAGATCCGGGGCGCCCCAGCCCTGCCGTACCACGGCCGCAGTGAGGCTGAGGATGATCAGGGCGGATAGGCTCTCGGTGACCATCATCGTGCGAGTGGAGAGCTGCACGTCGCGGCGGGCCAGCTCAAAACAGCCCAGAGCCCCGATCAAATAGGCCAGCAGCCGCGGCGCCTGCAGGCCCAGATGCAAGACCAGCTGCTCGAGGAAGAACCCAAAGAACACCAGACAGCCCAGCAGCGTGGCGCCATAGCCCAGCAGCATGGCCCAGCTGGCCACCGCGCCTGTGCGCGGGCCCAACCCAGCGCTCACATAGCCAGCAATGCCGTTGGGGCTGCCGGGCAGCTGGCGAAACAGCACCAGGGTCTCGCCCACCAGCAGCACCACCACAAGGGCTAGGACATAACTGATCCAGGTGGCGGAGCCGGCAGTGCGCATCGCCTCGGGGATGTTGAACACCGCCGTGAGCGTGAGCCCCACCGTGCCGATGGCCTGGGCCGTCACCGCCACAGGGCCCAAACAGCGTCGCAGCAAAGCTCAGCCCTCCGAATCGCTGGCCCGGGAGATGCCTGCCAGCTGGCGCATCGTTTCACCCCAGGCGCCGCAACCAGCCGCAACCAGCACCACCACCAGGGCCCGCTCCAGCGAAGGTTGGGCCAGGGCATTACCGGCATGGGCGGCGGCGCGGCGCCCCAGCACGAGCAGCAGCGCCGCCAGAGCCGCCAACACCACGGCGGCCAGCAGCACCCGACGTCGATCCACCTGACTCTGGCGCGGCGGCTGGTATCCGGGTGGATGGGGCAGGGGCATCAGGAAGCGGGGATGGAGGGATTGCTGGCACTGGCCGGGAACCAGCTTGCCTCCAGCCGTTTCATAAACACATAGAAGGCCGGCACCACGAACAGGCTCATCACCGTTGCCACCAGCAGCCCACCGAAGATCACCGAGCCGATCGAGCGCTGGCTCATGGCGCCAGCACCGCTTGCCACCACCAGCGGGAAGAAGCCGGAAAGAGCAGCTGAGGCAGTCATCAGAATCGGCCGCAGGCGCGACTGGGCCGCCCCCGTCGCCGCCTCCACGTCCGACAGGCCCGCCTCCATGCGCTGGTTGGCCAGGTCCACGATCAGGATTCCGTTCTTGGCCGCCAGGCCGATCAAGGTCACCAGACCCACCTGGGCGTAGACATTGTTCACCTGCTTGTTGAGCACCAGGAACAGCAGTGCCCCCAGGATTGCCAGCGGCACCGTCATCAGGATCACCAGCGGATCGATGTAGCTGCCGTACTGGGCCGAGAGCACTAGATAGACCACCACCAGGCCCAGGGCGAATACCAACGCCGCCAGCGAACCGGCCGCCACTTCCGAGCGGCTCAGGGCCGACCAGTCCATGCCGATGTTGGTGAAGTTCAGCCGTTGGAAGGTGGCCGTGAGCGCATCGATGGCCTGGCCGGTGCTCTTGCCGATCGCCTCGAAGCCCTGGATCAGCACCGTGCGGTTGAGATCAAAGTGGCTGATGATGGGCGGAGCACTGTCGAGCCGCACCGTCACCAGATTGGCGAGGGGAATCTGGGCGCCGCCGGCTGCGGGAACGTAGAGATTCTTCAGGCTGTCGATGGTTTCGCGCCTGCTGCCCTCGGCCTGCACATACACCTGGCGGTACTGACCGTTCTCGTAGGTCTGATTAACGAACGCCCCACCGTTAACCGCCCCTAGGACCTTCATCGCCGTGCCGAAATCCACCTGCAGCGAGGCCATACGGTCGCGGTCGGGCTCGATTCGCCACACCGGTGCATCGCTGACGAACTGGGTGTAGAGGTTGTAGAAGAAGCCGGTGGCCTTGGCTTTGTCGATCAATTGATTGGCCATCCCCAGCAGATCTGTGGGGCTGTAGCCACCATTGCTGAGGTCGTTGAACTGGAACGACAGGCCGCCCTGGGCACTGAAGCCCGGCACCGCAGCTGGCTGCTGTGCCATGACCTTGGCGCCCTCAATGGTCTGGAACTGCTTGTTGAGCCGCTGCACCACCGCCCGGGCTGATTGATCAGCAGAGCTGCGCTCCTCAATCGGCTTCAGCCCGAAGAAGAACAGGCCCTGATTGAGAGCACCGCCGTTGAAGCCGGCGCCGCCGATCAACTCGCCGCTCACGATCTCCGGTTCCTGCGCCAGTATCTGGCGGGCCTGATCGGCCACCTTCATCGTCTGCTCCAGCGAAGCCTGGGGTGGCAGCTGGATGATGCCCAGGCCGTAGCCCTGATCTTCGGTGGGTACGAAGCCCGACGGGATCGCGATGAACGCCAGGCCGGTGAGCACCACACCCCCCAGGACCGCGCTCACCAGCAGACGACGACCATGGATGGCGCGCTCCAGCAGCCGCCCATAGGCGGATGCCATGCGGTCGAACTGGCTGTTGAAGCCCGTGAAGATCGGCTTGAGATAGGTGCCCACCACGGCGCCGAGGGCGCCGAACAACAGCAGCCACAGCCAGCCGCCAAAGAGGTAGCCATAGCCGGCACCCAAGGCTCCGCCGATCAGCGTCCAGGCGCGGCCGCTGGGGTTGGTCTTGCCGCCCCCCAGCAGCAACGCTGATTGCAGCGGCTTGCCACTGATCGCATTGAAGGTGCTCACCAGGATCGAGAACACGATCGTGAGTGCGAACTGGCGGTAGATCACACCGGTGGCGCCGGGGAAGAAGGTGACGGGGATGAAAACCGCCAGCAGCACCAGCGCCGTGGCCAGGATCGCGCCCGTCAATTCCTTCATGGCGTTGGAAGCTGCCGCAAACGGTTTGTCGCCCGCTTCGATCCGGGCCGACACCGCCTCCACCACCACGATCGCGTCGTCCACCACCAGGCCGGTGGCCAGGATCACCCCCAGCAGCGTGAGTTCGTTGATCGAGAAGCCAAACGCCTTCACGAAAACCATCGCCCCAAGCAAGGCGATCGGCAGCGCCAGGGCCGGCACCATCGTGGCCTTCCAGTCCTGCAGAAACAGGAAGATGATCAGTAACACCAGCACCACGGCATCGCGCAGCGCATCCAGCGCCCCAAAGATCGAGGCATTGATGAAATCAGTCTGGTCGAACACCTTCTCCAGCTTCACGCCCGGCGGCAGGGTGCGGCGAAATTGCGATAGCACCTGGTCCACCGCTTCGGCTGTGGTGATCGCGTTGCTGCCCGGCAGCTGGATCACCCCAAAGCCCACGCAGGGGTGGCCAGTGATGAGGTTGATCGCCGCCTGGTTGAAGTTCTGAAAGGCGTACTCCGCCCGGCCCACATCGCGGAGCCGGATCAGGCTGCCATCGGGGCCGCTGTCGCTAACCATGCCCGAGGGGCCGCGGGTAAGCACCAGGTTTTCGAACTCCTCCACGGTGCGCAGGTTGCCCTGCACCAGCACGGGCAGGTTGGTGGGGTTGTTGGCTGAGGCGGGCGGGCCGCCGATGCTGCCACCCACCACGATCTGGTTCTGGGAGCGCAGGGCGTTCTCCACATCCAGGATCGTGAGGTTGAAGCGGCTGAGCTTGGCCGGATCCACCCAAAGTTTATAGGCGGGGTCACTGGCGCCGAACACCGTCACCTGGCCCACACCCTCTGCCCGACTGAGCGGATAGGCAAGGTTGAGCTGATAAAGGCCGTTGAGGTATTCGCGGCTGAACTGCCCTTCTGTGGAGGTGAGGTTGTACACCAGCAGATAGCTGGTGGCTGTCTGCTGCACCGTCACTCCCTGGGAGTTCACCTGCTCAGGCAGCTGGGCCGAGGCGGTCTGCACCCGGTTCAGCACATTCACCTGATCGATATCGGCATCGGTGCCGGCCTTGAACACCACATTGATCTGGCTGACGCCCTGGCTGGTGCTGTTGGAGCTGATGTAATCCATCCCCGGAGCGCCGTTGATCTGCTCCTCGAGCGGGCCGGTTACGGCACTTTCCACAGTGTGCGCATCGGCCCCGGGCAGGTTGGCCGTCACCTGGATTGTGGGCGGCGCGATATTCGGCAGGTTCTCGATGGGCAGCAGCGGCAGCGCAATCACCCCGGCCATCAGGATCAGGATGCTGCACACGGTGCTGAGCACCGGCCGGCGGATGAAGGTGTCGGAGAGACTCATCGCCGCGGGATCACCATGCCGCTGCGCAGCTGGGCAAGATTGCCCAGAACCACTGCATCGCTTGAACTAAGACCTTTGATTACGGCGAAGCGCCCGCCCTGCAAGCTGCCTAGGGTCACCGGCGTCTGCACCGCCACCAGGTCATTTGCAGAGGGGGCCGGTTTGATGGCTGCGCCGATCAGGCGCTGGGCTTCGGCGGGCCGCACTGCCCGGAACACAAACGTCTGCCCTGCCTGCAGCAGCACCGCCGCCTGGGGAATCGCCAGTGTGTTGGACGTACCAAAACGCAGGCTGGCCTGCACGCGCTGCTGATCGCGCAGGGCGCCATCTGGGTTGTCGAAGGTGGCCTTCACCAGCAGCGTTTGGGTGCGGCGATCGAGCGATGGGGCAATGAACGTCACCGCGCCGATCGCCTTCAGCGCCGGCTTGTCGGGGGCCTGCAGCTCCACCGGCATGCCGAGACGCACGCGATAGGCCTGCTCACCGGGCACATCCAGCCGGACCCAGAGGCGACGGTTGTCGACAATGTTGGTGATGGTTTCGCCCTGGCGCACCACCGAACCCAGCTTGTGCTGGATGTCGCCCACCATGCCGACGATCGGCGCCGTCACATCCTTGTAGGCTAGAGAGGCCACGCTGGCTTTGAGCTGCTCGGCACTGGTGATCGCGGCCGTCACCTTGGCATCGCGCTGCTTGGTGGAGGCGGCGCCCTGCTGATTAAGAAAAATGTAGCGCTCCGCCTCAAGGCGATCTTCCCGGGCCTGGGCTGCGGCGGCTGCGACGCTGGCCTGCTGCTGCAGCTGATCCAGCCGGAACAGCGGATCACCCGGGCGCACCAGTTGGCCTTCACGCATCGGCATCGCCACAATGCGGCCATCGATCTCCGCCGCCAGCGGCACGTTGGCGATCGATTCGAGCGTGCTCTGGTAGGTGGCCTGATCGGTAAAGGTCTGGCGCGTCGGATTAGCCAGAGAGAAGGTGGACTGTGGCGGCGGCGGGGGCGGTTTGACGCAGCCGACAAGGGTGGCCAAAAGCACCGTAAACGCCAGCATCGGCCCCAGGGAAGCAGGATGCCTGGGCTGCACTGAGTGGCGCAAGATGGGCTTCAAAACCAGCTCAAGTTAAGAGCAGCATCTAACAGGGTCAAGCAAAGACATCCGCCCACAGGAAAACCCTACTCGTACGGGGGCCATAGGGAGGCTCAATTGAGGGTGTTAATCGCCCTGACAAGGATCACAATGAATACGCAGATCATGGCGAGGCTATGATCAATGTGGAGCACCTTGATCGGTCGCCCCACAAGCAGGTGCCCCTCCGGCGGACCAAAGCAGTTGCTGCTCAGAATTGTGAAATAGGCATAATCCATGAACTCAGCCTGCCAACGGCCCGACCGCAACACATCACGCTCCAGTGTTTCTTCTGTAAACACGATGCCGTATGGCGTGGTCGACGCGGCTGGCCCGGCCAGCGCCTGGAAGCGGCCACACCCTGAATGGGGCAGCGGCCAGCACCATTGCCACAAGGGATTTAGCCAGGAGCGGCTCGGTGCGCCTCCAATTCATTCCCTTCCACCTTTTTCTCGCAACGCCGCAGGTGTGCTTCTTCAATGCCAGCGTGCCGCACAACAACGGCGCCGATCTGGTGGTGCACCACGGACCCGCAATCTCACCACCCGATCCCGACGGAGCGGAGCATTACTACGTGCATCAACACCGTCATCCTGCTCAAGCCAGCCTGGGATCAACCCCATCACCTGATTGCTCCAGAAAGGGCCATGGGGGGCTTGAAATTCCGGTATGCACCTACCACCGCTAAATCCAAGCAACGAGAGCAGTCTCGTGCTCAGCCAATCGATCCACGATCCGGCCTTCGGCTACGCGACCGAGTTCATCCCCGTCAAGCCCTGGCACCGGAGCTGGCACAACGGCCACATCAGCCGCCAACACTGATCAACCGGCCGACTCCTGCCGAGGTTCAGGGGACCAGCGGGCCTCCAGGTTCTTAATCGCCACATAGATAGGTGGGACCACTCCCAAGGAAAGCACGGTGGCCACCAACAGGCCACCGAAGATCACCGTTCCCAACGACTGCTGGCTGTTGGCCCCGGCGGTGGTCGCCACCACCAAGGGCAGGAAGCCAGCCAGGGAGGCAATGGTGGTCATTAGGATCGGCCGCAACCGTGATTCGGCGGCGGCGGTCGCCGCCTCGACCACCGTCATGCCCGCATCCAAATGCTGCTCAGCTACCTCCACAATCAGGATGCCATTCTTGGCCGCCAAGCCAATCAAGGTCACCAGACCTACTTGGGCATAAATATTTAGATCTATGGAGCGGAGCGCCAAGAACACCAAGGCGCCGAGCATCGCCAAGGGAACAGTCATCAAGATGATGAATGGAGTAATGTAACTCTCATACTGGGCAGAGAGCACTAGGTAAACGATTAAGATGCCCAGGCCAAATACCAGCACGCTGGCATTACCCGCAGACAGCTGCAGGGAAGCAAGTCCGGTAAAAGCATAACCAATATTATTGAAATCAAGCCGCTTAAAGATCTGCTGAATAGCCGTCAAGGCCTGGCCAGGGCTCTTGCCAACAGCCTCCGCGCCCTGTACCAAAATAGTGCGGTAAAGGTTGTAGTGACTAATAACCGGAGGGGCACTGGTGAGTTCTGACGAAGCAAACTCACTGACCTGCACTAACTTATTGTCGCGGTTACGCACGTAGTAACTGAGCACATCCTCAAGGGTGCTGCGGCCGGATGCCTCTGACTGCACATAGATGTTGCGCACTTGGCCATTTTCATAGGTCAAGCCTGAGTAGTTGCCACCTGCAAGCACGGCAATCGTCTGCATCGCCTGCTGGAAATCGATGTTCAGAGCGCCCATAATTGAGCGATCAATTTTCAGACCAAATGCTGGGGCGCTTGGAATAAACTGGGTGTAAAGGCTTGAAAACTGATCGGATGCCGTACCAGCTGCCACAAGCTTTTGAGCTAGGGCGTCGAGTTGGTTAAAGCTGTATGCGCCATTGCTTAAGTCGTTGAACTGAAAGTAGAAGCCACCCTGGGCCGAGAAGCCAGGAATGGCGGGTGGCTGGGCTGCTACAACTAGACCACTGCTAATTTTAGAAAGCTTGGCATTGAGTCGCTCCACAATTGCCGGTGCTTTCTGATCGGCACCACTCCGCTCCTCAAGGGGCTTAAGGCCGAAGAAGAACACACCCTGGTCTGGGCTGGAGCCGTTGAAGCCGTAGCCGCTAACCACCGAAGCCGCCGTGATGTCTGGCTCCTCCTTGAGCACCTTGGCAATCTCCAGGCCAGTCTGCTGGGTGAGACTGAGGGAGGCACCGTTCTGCAACTGGAAAATTCCCACCCCATATCCCTGGTCTTCCTCAGGGATGAAAGCCGAGGGCAGGGCCGAGAAAGCAAACGCGGTGAGCACAATGCCGCCAGCGAGGCTCGCAACAACGTATTTGCGGCGGCGGATCAGCACCTCAAGTAAGCGGGCATAACTGCTCTGCAACCAAGCAAAAAACCGATTGAATTGCTCAAAAATTGAGGCAAGCCGGCTACCAGCCAACCCGAACACGACAACTCCGAAGACGTAGGCACCGACACCAAAGGATGCGGCGCTGAAGCGGCCGAAGGCCAGGCCCACTACCACACCACCGATGGTCCAACCCCAACCCTTGGGCTTCGGAGGCTGCTCCGACTTGAGGATCAGGGCCGACATCATTGGCGAGAAGGTCAGGGCATTGAAGGTGGAGATGGCAATCGAAAAGGCGATCGTGAGGGCGAATTGCTTGTAGATAATGCCAATACCACCCGGGTAAAAAGCTACTGGCACAAATACCGCCATCAGCACAAGCGATGTAGCGATCAGAGCACCAGTTAGCTCACCCATACAGGCCATCGCCGCCTTGCGTGGACTCATGCCACTCCCAAGGTTTTCAGAAACCGCCTCGATTACCACGATCGCGTCATCCACCACCAAGCCAGTAGCAAGCACCAAGCCCAGCAAGGTGAGCTGGTTTATGGAAAATCCAAAAGCCTTGATGAAGGCGAAAGTACCAATGAGTGAGATCGGGATCGCCAGACTGGGCACCACCGTGGCGCGCCAGTTCTGCAGAAACAGAAACAGAATAACTAGCACCAACACAATGGCTAGGCCAAGAGCATCAGTTACCCCTTCAACCGCAGACTCAATAAACTGACCGATATTATAAATCTCTTTAACCGCGATCCCAGGCGGAGCTGACTGGGTGAATTGATTCATCACGGCCACCACAGCCTCAGATACATCTAGAGCATTGCTCTCTGGAGTTTGGAATACCGCAACGGTGATAGACGGAAACCCGTCGAAACTCACCGCCTGCTGAGCAAAGGTATTAAACCCATAGGTAGCCTGGCCCACATCGCGGAGACGCAGCAGATTGCCCTGGGGTGACTTACCAACTATTAGGTCATTGAGCTGATCTACCGACATCAAGTTGCCGTTGCCAGCCACTAGGATCGGGTAAGCGAACAGCTGATCTCCTCCGGCTGGCGGACCACCAATCAGGCCACCAATAGCGATGCTGTTTTGACTCTTGACCGCACTGACGATCTGGTCGGCAGTCAGCTGGTTAGCACTGAGCTTGCTTGGATCAACAAACAGCCAGAAGGCAGGGTTACTACCTCCCAGCAGATTGACTTGAGCGACTCCGGGGACCCGCTCAAGCTGGTAATAGAGCTGCTCATAAATCAAGCCGTTGATATAGGAAGCATCAAATTGGCCCTGGCTAGACGTGACCTGATAGGCAAGCAGAATCGATGGGGTGCTCTGCATCACCGACACCCCCGTTGCCGAGACCTGCTGGGGCAACTGAGGCATAGCCAGGGAAACGCGGTTCGTGATTACCCAGCTCACTCCGCACAGGGCGAACTGGTCGCATAGACTGGTACGCATATACCAGTTAGCCCATGTCGCGCAGTGCCGTCCAGTTTCAGAAAGGCCTCTCGCTGCCTGAGTTCCAAC
>NZ_JAGQAY010000026.1:0-35105 GCF_024345355.1 Cyanobium sp. WKJ7-Wakatipu | reverse complement strand
TTGGAACTCAGGCAGCGAGAGGCCTTTCTGAAACTGGACGGCACTGCGCGACATGGGCTAACTGGTATATGCGTACCAGTCTATGCGACCAGTTCGCCCTGTGCGGAGTGAGCTGGGTAATCACGTCCAGAGATGCACCAGACCAAGAAGGGCAACCAGTGGTATTTCGGTATGAAGGTGCATATCGGTGTAGACAAGGACTCCGGGCTGATCCACTCGGTTGAGACCAACTCGGCCAATGTGCACGACATCACCCGAGCAGCCCAGCTACTGCATGGGGATGAGGAGGTGGTCTACGGAGACGCCGGATATCAAGGAATTGAAAAGCGAGCAGAAATGGCTGGCAAGAGCACAACATTCCGGGTTGCCATGCGGCCTGGGAAGCGGAGGGTCTTGCCAGATACGCCCGACGGCAGGTTGCTTGATTTAGTAGAGACGGCCAAGGCACACATCAGGGCCAAGTTTGAGCACCCATTTCGTGTGATCAAACAACAGTTCGGGTTCCAGAAGACCAGACTGCGTGGTATCGCTAAGAACCACTGCAAAGTCAATGTTCTGGCAGCGCTCACGAACCTGTATCTCGCTCGAGCCTATCTACTAACCACGGGATAGGCGCAGTATTGGTGTGTCTATAGGGCTCGATTTGGGACCAGAATAGGCACAAAGTTGCTCTCAAAGAGTAAGAAGAAGGTGAATTAGAGCTGGATCACCCAGAAATCCACCTATCTGCAAAATTGCTCTGTTCTGCCAGCGTGAAAGCCTCGTTGATCAGAGGTTCCTTAGGTATTACGCGCGGGCTACCCATGTTGCAATTTCGAGGGTGTGGTGCTTCTAGGGTGAAACCCCGGGTCACTTCCTAAACTCTTGTATTCAAGAAGAGCTATTGGATGACCATCATGCGATGTAAATGGTTTTGCTGATGTAGAGCTTACTACCGCCTTTGCTATGTGCGAACTCCGCCGTAATGGGAGTCATGTTTAACTGAGGACCGTCCTTCGCACGAGCGACACCTATCGCATCTCCGGCCCCGGCAGGCTGGTCGTCATCAGACCCCAGAGAACCCCCACCCCTCAGTTCCATGGCCTACCGCCTGATCACCCCCACCCAGCTGGCCCTGTTTAGCCGCAGCCCCGTGATCGGTGCCTGGTGGGAAGAAACCCATGCCACGAACCCCCAGCGGGCTCCGCGACCAGAGGCCAAGGCCCTTGATGAATTGCTGTTCGCTGCGGGCCTCAAGCACGAGGAGCTTCTGGTTGAGCGGCTCGAGGCCGACGGCAAAACCGTTGCCAAGCTCGTCGGCAAGCAATGCGATTCCGACTACGCAGCCACCGAAGCGGCCATGCGCTCCGGGGCTGACTACATCTGGCAGGCATCGCTGCATAACGACGAGCTGCGTGGCTCAGCCGACCTGCTAGAGCGTGTCGATCAGCCGTCACTGCTTGGCTCATGGAGCTATATCCCAATTGAATGCAAGCTTTCCAGCCACCCCAAGCCGATCTACTTGGTACAGGCTTGCGCCTACTGCGAGCTTCTCGAGCCGATCCTGGGCCACAAGCCCGATCACTTCAAGCTTTACCTAGGCGGCAAGAAGGGCACAGAACAGTTCCAGCAGTACCCCAGAAAGGATTTCTGGAGCTGGTACGAACTGCTACGCCAGCGCTACCGCGATTTTCGGGCCAGCTTCGACGCTAGTAAGGAGCCTGAGGATGCACCTGGTGACCATGGCTTATGGGAGCCGTTCATCACTGAACGCCTAGAGGCCAAGCGTGATCTGATGCTGGTGGCCGGTATGCGTCAGAACCAGCGCACCAAGTTACGTGCAGCTGGTATCACCACCATCGAGCAGCTGGCCGCCCTGAAAGAAACCGAGTCTGTTTCCAAGTTGGCTCCAGCCATGCTCGCTCGGCTGCGGGATCAGGCTCGTATTCAAGTAGCTTCTGCATCCAAAACCGACGGTCGCCCTGCGCACGAGGTGCGGCCGATTGAGCAGCAGGCCAAGGGGCTGGCCATGCTTCCAGCACCAGATGAGGGTGACATCTGGTTTGACATGGAGGGCTTTCCAAATCCGATCAACGGCGAAAAGCTCGAATACCTTTTTGGCGCCTGCTACCGAGACGAAAAGGGCGAAATCCAATTCCAGCCTTGGTGGGCTCACAACAGCACAGAGGAAAAGCACGCCTTTGCTCAGTTCGTTCTATGGGTGCAGCAGCGCCGCGCCCACTACCCCAATCTGCACGTTTATCACTACGCCAGCTACGAGAAGACTGCTCTCAACAACCTGGCCTCCCGCCATCAGATTCACCAAGCGCTGATTGATCAGTGGTTGAGGGACGAGCTGCTCGTGGATCTCTTTCCGATCGTGCGAAACGGCCTGCTGGTTGGTGCACCTAGCTACTCGATCAAAAAGGTGGAGCGCCTCTACGGCAACGCCCGTACCGAGGAGGTGGAGAGTGCGGCTGATTCAGTGGTGCAATACGCCGAGTGGCGTAAGTCCACTCAGCCAACGGTGCCCGGCAAGGCCGCCGGCCAGAGCCCATTGCTGCAGGATCTCCAGGATTACAACGAGAAGGATTGTCAGGTCACCGAAGGGTTGCACCGCTTCCTGCTCAACCTGCCAGAGGGGCAGCAGATAACCCCCCGGGCCAATAAGTGGGATACAGCAGCCAAGGCGGAAGCGGAGGAAAAGGAGACCAGCACCTACCAAAAAGATCTTGAAGTGGCGGCGTTCGAGCTGCTGGCTGAGCTTGGCGATCAAGCGCCAACAGCCAAGACGAAATCCAAAAAACAGCAGGCCGTGGATGTCGATGGCGACGCCATCGGCCCGCGAGGCATCAGCCGCCGGCTGCAGCGTTTGCTGGGCCAGCTGATCGACTTCTACGAGAGGGAAGGCAGGGTCGAATGGTCGGAGTTCTTCCGCCGGCTGCAGATGACTCCAGAGGAACGGGAGGATGACAGCGAAGTGATCGCTGCTGCCCAGCTGGAAACGGTGGAGCGGATCAAGAACTCCTTTGGCTTCCGCTACCGCTTCGATGCAAGCCAGCCGCTCAAACTGGCCGCCCGCGAGGGTCGCAACCCACGCTTTGCCTTGGTGCCGCTGCTGCTCGATGGCACGCGCCTGCTGCCCCTAGATCACTTGTTAATGGCCGATGGCAAGGCATGGAGCGCTGAGGGCTTGCTTGAGGAGAACCAGCCCGATCAAGTAACCATGAAAGCCACCGGTGATCTGTTGGCAAAGGCGGTGAACCTCAGCGGCAACGAGCTGCCGCAGGCAGCCGATCTTGTCCCTTTGCCCAAGCTGATCTACCGGAGCATGCTCAAGGATCTGGTGCGTCAGGCCCAGGGCTGGGTGGGCGAGGGGACACCGCTGCCGCCGGCACTGCTGCATCTCTTGGAGCGCCGCACCATCCCCGAACTCGAACCGCTGAATCAGCGCGTCCGTCAGGCACCGAGCACAACTGCTGCGGAACTAACAGCCTTCTTGAAGGATGCCGATGGCCTGGGGCTATGCCTCCAGGGACCACCCGGAACCGGCAAGACCACCGTCACCGGCGAGGTGATCGCCCAGCTGGTGCAATCCGGCCAGCGGGTGGCGGTGAGCTCCAACAGCAATGAGGCAATCAACAACGTATTGCGCAAGGCGCAGGAGTGTCTTGATGAGCTCGGCAGCAATGACTTGGTGGTGAAGGCCTCAAGTAGCGCCAGCCATAAAGCCGATGTGAAATCACTATCTGGCACCCGCGCTCAGGCCCTCAAGGAGGCCGACCTGCCGGACGACCCCGCCGTGCTTGGCGGCACGGTGTTCACCCTGGTGAAGGAGGCCTACGACGGGGCGCCCTTCGATCTACTCGTTATTGACGAGGCCGGCCAGGTGTCGTTGAGCAACTTGCTCTACATGAGCAAGGTGGCGCGCAACATCCTGCTGGTGGGTGATCAGCAGCAGCTCAGCCAGCCATGCCGAGCTGATCACCCCGGCGAGAGCGGTCTGAGCTGCCTCGACTACGTGATGCAGGATCACGCCGTGGTGCCAGCCGATCGGGGTGTATTTCTTGCCACCAGCTGGCGTATGCCGCCACCGCTCACCGAAGTGGTGTCAGAGCTCTTTTATGAGGGCCAATTGCAAGCTGCCTCCTGCAACACAGCCAACCAGGTGCACTGGGATGGCCCAAAGCAGGGGCTCGTGTTTGAGGCGGTGCCCCACAGCGGCAACAGCACCCTCAGCGAAGAAGAGGTGGAACACATTGCTGCTCTAGTGGAACGTCTGCATGGCCAGCCCTACCAGCGTGCCCGGCTCGTTAACGGCAAGATGACTACTGAGAACGGGGAGCTGGGTCGCGAGGAGATCCTGATCACCGCTCCCTACAACATGCAAGTGAATAGCCTGCAAAAGCGCATTGGCCACAAGGCGCGAATCGGCACCGTAGATAAATTTCAGGGCCAGGAAGCCCCTGTTGCGATTCATTCGCTTACCGCTAGCGATGGCGAAAGTGCTCCCCGTGGTATTGACTTTTTGCTCGATCCAAACCGCCTCAACGTGGCGACCAGCCGGGCCCAGTGTCTCTCGATCGTGGTGGGTTCCCCAGAGCTTGCCACCGGAATCAGTAACAGCATCGCCAATGTGCAACGCCTTAATCGGTTGTGCAGCGTGATGCAAGCAGCTATTACCTAGAGAGTGAAAAATAATGGCAATCACTATTTACTGGTGCCTCGAGCTTCATTGCACTGGTTTCCAGCAGTTGCTTGTAGAGTCTTCGACGAGATAGTCTGCGAAAGGGCGAATGCGGCCTACAGGAGAGCCAGAAAATGGTGCACTCAAAACGGCCACGGACTTGTCCACTTTGACTGCATAACGGCGATCGCTCACTACAAAGCCAATAAAGAGCTCTACACCTTGCGCTTGTAAAGTCAAGAGAATCAGGATAGTCAGACTGCACAACACTCATGAAGCCATCTCAACTCTCTAGCTACCTCAACCATCTCGTCAGCGCAAAGCTACAGATCAGCACGATGGTCTGGGGGCCGCCGGGAATCGGCAAATCCAGCATCGTCGCCCAAGTGGCACAGGAATCGGCGATGCAATTCATCGACCTTCGCTTGAGCCAGCTGGCTCCCACCGACCTGCGCGGCCTGCCAGTGCCAGTGCCACCGGCAAAGAATGAAACCGCCGGCACCTCCACCTGGTATCCGCCCGAGGTTTTGCCAAGAGAGGGCAAGGGAATCCTTTTTCTCGACGAACTCAACATGGCTCCACCTGCGATGCAGGGCGTCGCCCAGCAGTTAATTCTTGATCGCCGTGTTGGCAGCTATGTCGTGCCGGATGGCTGGTTCCTCTGGGCAGCTGGCAATCGCAAGGAAGATCGCGCCTCAGTGTTTGAGATGCCCGCGCCATTAGCCAACCGCTTCCTACACCTCAGCGTGGAAGCCGATTTCGACAGCTTCAAGAGCCATGCGCTCGAGCGCGGCTTCTCTGAGCAGGTGATTGCCTTCTTGGGCTATCGCCCCACCTTGCTACACAAGCTGGATCACAAGACTCCATCCTGGCCTTCGCCACGCACCTGGGAGATGGCTAGTCGACTGCACCAAGCGAATTTGCCAGTTGATGCTGCCGTAGGGGAAGGAGTAGCCGCAGAATTTCGCGCTTATCTAGCCGTCTACAACGAGCTGCCCGATCTTGATGCAATCGTTGCCGGGAAAGGTGGCAAGATCGCATTTCCAAAGGAAGCCTCAAGCCGCTGGGCAACCACCACCGGACTCACTGTGCGCTCGCAGAAGCCACCCGAGGTGCTGGCGGTGTTCCAGTGGTTGATTGCCAAGGCCAGCGAGGAATGGGTGCAGCTTTACGCCGCCGATGTGGTGAACCAGTTCCAGCGCCGCAAGCAGCTGGCCAACCTCGCCAAGGTCGTGATGAAAGACCCAGCCATTCTGAAGTACCTGACCCACTACAGCCAGTTGATTAACCAGTGAGCCGCACCGCCGCCCAGCTCAGTGATCTGATCAGTGCCACCCGCATCCGCCTAAGGCGCCATTCGCCCTTCTTTGCAGCGCTGGCGTTGTTTGTGGATGTGCGTTTCACCGAGGAGGTGCCGGTCGCAGCCACCGATGGCCGGCTGCTGTTCTTCCACCCCAACGGCTATGGAGACCTGCCGCCGCCAGAGCGCGACGCGGTGTTTCTGCATGAACTGCTGCACGCCGCCCTGCTGCACCCCAGCCGCCGCGGCGTGCGTGAGCCGGAGCTGTTCAACATCGCCGCCGACATCGTCGTTAACGGGATGGTGGCGGCCGAGAAAAGCATTGCCCTGCCGAAAGGCGCAATCCGCGACACCAAGCTCGAGCATCACAGCGTCGAGGAGATCTACGAGCTGCTGCAGAAGAACGCCAAGAAAAAGCAGCCCAAATTGCCACTGGTCGATCTACTGAAGCCTGGATCAATGGGTTTGGGAGCCGAGCAAGAGAAAGGAGAGGAAGGAAAGGGAGGAGAAGAGGGGGAGGGGAAGGAATTCGGCGATTGTAGCAGCCACGATCCCGCCGGAGAGCTGCATGACCTCCACGACCGCAGTTTCCTGGAGGCCCACTGGAAACAGGCAATCCAGCAGGCCAAGGTGCTGGCCAGCAGCCAGGGCCAGGACAACCTACCGGCAGGGATACTGCGCCATCTTGGTGAGGTAGCTGATCCTCAAATTGACTGGCGATCACAGCTTTGGCGGTATCTTGTGCGTACCCCAACAGATTTCAGTGGATTTGATCGACGCTTTCTACATCGCGGCCTTTATCTCGATCACCTTGAGGGTGAAAGTGTGCAGGTATTTGTCTGCATTGACACCAGCGGCTCGATCGACGATGAGCAGATGTCATTGTTCATAGGCGAGGTAAACGGCATACTCTCCTCCTACCCGATGCTCGATTGCAGACTCTGGTATGCCGATGCCGAATGCTACGGGCCTTATGAAATCGGGAGCGTGCACGAAATCCCTCAGCCGGAAGGCGGCGGCGGCACAGACTTCCGCCCCTTTTTTCAGGCCGCAATGGAGGCCTGGAGCGGTGATCAGGAGGCCATTTGCGTTTACCTCACCGATGGCTACGGCGATTTCCCTGAGGAAGCACCCCGGCTGCCGGTGCTTTGGGTGATCGTGCCAGGTGGCCTGCAGAGCGAAGACATCCCTTACGGCGAAATCTCCCGCCTCATCTGAGATTTATGACAAACCTTTTGCTGAGCCTTGCCACCACGCCAGAGCGCGCCATGCGCCTAGTTGCATTAGCGCTCGATCTCCACGGGCCTGATAACAAGGACGTGATGCAAGTGCAGGTTTGTGCGGAAGGAGTAATCACCTTCAGTGAACTTGAGTTGCCTGGATCCAATCACGAACTCATGCCGGAGCGCCGCTTTCAATCAGTCAGGGTTTGGCTGAATGGCAGCGTTGACCGTGCTGACCTGATCAAAGAGTTTTGCTTACAAGGGGGAAAGATCGCCTCCTCTGCGGAGGCTGCCCATCTGCTGGTGGCTGATCCCCAGGAATTGGCAACCGTTGAAAAGCTCTGGCCACGAAAACTAGTCATTTCTCTGGCTGAATTTGAGGCCCGGCTGATTGTCGATAGCCTCCGTCCTATCCGTGTAAGTACCGGCGCTCCGGGCGCACTTCCCAAGGCCCTGCGCGGGATCTGGAATCAGCTCAGATCAGGAAGCGTCATGCAAATCATTGACGGGCTCAATGCATTCAGCGACTTGGCAGCAGTTGATGGGAGAACCGCTGAAATAATTCTGAAGGAGGTGGGCGTGAACGCGGACACAGGAACCCTGATTTTAGGCAACCGCTTCCAACGAGCCAATGAAGCAGCCAATCCCCATTTGCTCTATGCCCTGCTGGGTCTGCTCTCCCGCTCCCAAAAAGACAGTCGTGGAGCCCTGCTTCGCCAGGCTGTGAGGAAACTAAAGCAGGCTGTCCCTCCCTGCCTGAGCTCAAGGGATTCACCGCCCTGCAGGAGCTAGATATCGATCTCGACTACTCATCTTACGATCCAGATGGAGCCGTTAAGGCAGCGATCGCCGAACGCTTTGATGCCTTGCCTGCCCTAGAGAACCTCAGGATTTATCAGTGCTACAACCTCGAGATCACCAGCCTTGATGGCCTCATCGCCCCCCGGTTGCGGAAGCTGGATGGCGCTGGGCTTGGCCTCACAAGCATCCAAGCACTCGCCGGTTGCACCGCCCTCGAAGCGGTCAGCATCGAGGGCAATGAGCAGCTTGGCGATATCTCCCCCCTGCAGGCATCAGTTGCATCGCTGAAGCAGCTGGATTTCTCCCGCACAGCCGTTAGGGATCTATCAGTGCTCGCTCAGGCCGGTGAGCTGGAGGAGCTTGATTTTGGTTGTTGTCCCAAACTCACCAGCCTCAAAGGGCTGGAGACGCTGACGATTACTCAGGAGCACACTTTCTCGATCAATGGGCTCAAGAACCTGACGGATCTGCAGTACCTTCCAAAGCTAGGCAGCGCCGATCTCAGAATCTCGGAGCTCGACGAACTGACGTCCCTCGAGGGAATTGAGTGCGCAGCTGATCAGATCACATCGCTGTATATCGATACCATGCCCAAACTTAAGGATGTTGAAGCTTTGCGTAAGCTGCAACGCCTTGAAACACTAAGCATCTCCAACTGTCCCCAGCTCTCCAGCCTGGAGGTAATTGGCGAGCTTTCTGCTTTATGGACAGTTGATTTCAGAGACTGCAAGAGGCTTACAAAGCTCACAGCCGTCTGGCCAGTCACTCTGGCGAGCATCGCCGTTGAGACTTGTCCGATCACCCAGCTTGGGTCTTTACCTTCTACTTTTAATGGCAGCTTAAACCTGGCTAAATGCAGCAAGCTCAAGAGCCTGGAGGGAATCGAAGCCTGCACGGGCCTGCAGGAGATCACGATCAGGCCCTCCGTTACCGATCTGCAGGCCCTGACCGGGCTCCCTGATGTCGTTATCCATATCGACTGCTCCGACCGCTACGCCGAGCGCACCCTGCCAGATGCCTTGATCAACGCCCTGGCGGCTTTGCCGCAGTGCCACCTACGAATCAGCAACGGCAATTCGTGGGGTATGCGGATCAATAACCCTGAAGTGCTCAGCCGGATAACTCACCTGCGATCACTCGATCTATCCGAGTGCGATCTGGACGACCTGCTGCCGGTTATGGGGCTGAGTGAGCTGGAGCTACTCAAAATCCTGCCACGCTCTGAGCTGAGTAAAAAACTAGGCGGCTGCACTTTTGACACCCCTGGGCAGGTGGCAAAGTTGCAGCTTCAGCTGCTTGGAATGGGCTGAATGGCCATGACCAACAGCAGCGCCGCTGCCTCCCGCTTTGTGATCAAGCATCTCCAGCTGCAGCAGCTGCCGGAGCTGATCGGCGATCACACCACCATCACCGTGGCATTTGAAGCGATGGCCGTCTATGGCGACAGGCTCAGCAGCGATGGTTCGGCGCTTTATCAGGCGGTACTGCGCGCATACCTGCCGGGGCGGGACATAACGGCGCTGATGGCAGCCACCAGCCATGAGCAGCTGGTGGAGCGAGATCTGAGCGAGAAGATCAACCCCCCGCTTCCGCCGCGTGCAGGAGGCCTGCATGGAACTGTTCCGGCGGCACTGGAACCAGCCGGACAACCCTGTGGGCAGCTATGTCGACACAGTGCTGGATCTGGTCACCCTCTTCTCCGATGCGATGGAAGTGGAGGAGGAGCTGGATGACAACTTGCGCGCGGCCGTCCCCAAAGGTCTTGCCCTTGCTGCTGAGCAGGCCAATGCCGGTGCGGTGCTGCTCCCGGGCCTTACGGTCTTGGTGACAGCGGCCCAGGCGCGCGAGCCCTTTGCAGGAGCGGCATCAGCACCACCAAAGCCGCAGAGCGACGAACCCACCGCCACCCAGCGCCGCAGCGATGCCCTGCTAGCGGAGCTCGATGGCCTGATCGGGCTTGATGCCGTGAAGGGCCAACTCCGGCCAGGCCGCCCTCAAGGTGCAGCAGGTGGTGAAGTCAGCCCTTGGGGGCGTGGTGTTCATCGATGAGGCCTACAGCCTCAGCAGCGGCCAGCTCCTTCTGGGCGCGCTCCTCAACAACCGCTGTGATTAGCCTATTGCTAGCAGGAGGAGCTTTAATCTGTCCATTTTGGATTTGGTGTCAAAGGTGCAGCCACCGATGGCTTTGCTGAGCTTGGAGCGCGGCGCAACCTTAAAAAAATCCAGCTCGTGAAGAGCCAATGCAAAACCGACATGATCAATCGATTCTAAGTCAGATAGATCAAGAGCACTTAGATGTGGAATCCGAGAAAGTGACTCCAGGCCAAGAACATCCAGACTTTTCGAGTTATCAGCAGAATTGAAGCCCATAATCTTTAGCCTGAGACCCGGCACGGCAAGCAATGCATTCAATAGATCATCACTGAATTGCAAGCAATCTGGCTTGACATCTGCAAAATCAATGCATAGCCACGTGTTGGGGATACTGGAGATTGCCTTGAAGTCGATGGCATGCGGGCCAACTCTTACTTCAAGGAGATGCTTGCATGACTCAAGTCCATTTAGGTCGTGCAGGCCAGAACAGCTAACGAGGTTGAGCCTTTCCAGGCAGTGCAGACCAGACAGAGCGCCAACATCTCTTACCCCTGTATTCGACAGATTCAGATCACTTAGTGAATTCGCGGAACCAATGAGCGGGCCTAGATCTTCGAGTTCGTGGTTGTGACTTAAATCCACACTGTGAAGGGCTTTTATCACCTCAAGTCCCTGGATAGAACGCAGGCCAATGCCATTTGCTTTGAGTGTTTTTAACCTGCGTGCAGGAAGCCGCTCCAGGCTATCAAGCCTATAGCCATTGCCAGCGCTAAGCACAAGCTTTTCAAGAGAAGGAATCGGATCAATCCGAGCGTCAAGCGCATAAGGAGCGGGTCGCTCACTGCCGCCCTTAGGGCAATCGATAAAAAGCCTTAAATCCGCAAGGTTATCGAATCCTCTTAGCTCTGGAATGGCCGGGCAGACTAGCTCAAGAGAATGGATCGCGCGTTTCAGCTCCTCTCCACGGCCTTTTCTCGGCGCACGGGACAGCATCCCGAGCAAAGCGTAAATAAAGTAAGGATTGGCTTCGTCCTCACAGGCGACGAACTGGCCCTCGCTCAATATATAAACAACTCCACCGGATGCAATAGACTGCGCGTTAATGCCAATTAACTCAAAGATTTTGTCCGCAATAACGGGGCTCTCCTGCACAACCTCGCTGAACATTGCCAGGCCTTTGTCGATGTCAAGAATGCTTCGTTGGCACAACAGATTCCACGCTGGAAGCAATGGCCTCGGGATCGAACCACGATCAAGATGGAGGGGGTCAAAGCTCACTTTATTCAATTAGAATAGACGAAAGATCTCAACATAATAGATCGAGTGGGGGCGATCTGGCACGATCACCCAGAGCTCAGGCAGCTGATTCCTGTGTTCATACTCTGATCAAGAGCTGGCAGTCATGCTCAGCGATACGGGAGACACGACCTGTCTAATGCTGAAGAACGGAGCATCGGATGCACATTTTGCAGGGCGCTATCGCTGCTGATCCCTGCGCCGCCTGCGCCATCAGCGGAACTGCTGCACATGGCCGAGAACACCTGCTTCACCAGCAGGTCGCACTCCTCCATGTAGTCCCGGAAGGTGCTGGAGAGGAACACCCGGATCTCGCGGGATTCGGCAGCCGCCGGCAGGGGCTCAGCCATTGGTGTTATGCAGCATCTGCATAGTTTCCACAGGAGATCTAAGGGATGGGCTGAACTTAGAACGATTGCTCGCACCAAGGCCCCATTCCACCTGCGAAGCACAGTGCGGTGATCAAGTCAGCCTGCTGGTGTTGTTAACACGTATGTCAGAACGCTGGGCATTGATCAGACGGCGCAGCCCTTCACGGCGACATGATTGGGGCGTTGCAGCCAGCTCGCAAGCCATGCTCGGCTGAGTAGAGGGAGCCTGTGGCTTGTGTTAGTCGATGGCGGGGTTTCATGCATTTTCTGCATAGAAAACTCACCTATGATTGGCCTTAGCGTGGAACAAAGAATTCCTTCCAGGTCGCTGCTTCGCTTCACCCCGATCGCTGCCCTTCTCATGGCTGCCCTGCAGCAGCCGGCAGCGGCCCAATACGTGCCCCCCAATCCCGGTAGCTGCGGCAGTGGCTTCACCTATTCGGCCGGGGTGTGCGTGCCCCGCGGTGGTGGAGGCAATGCCTACCAGCCGCCCAGGCCCGGCAGCTGCGCCAGTGGCTTCACGTACTCGTCCCAAATGTGCGTGCCCCGTGGCGGTGGCGCCGCCAACGCCTACCGGCCACCTAATCCCGGCTCCTGCGCCACTGGTTACATCTACTCGTCCCAGATGTGTGTGCCGCGCCGCTGAGGCATTCAGAGGCCCTGGCAGTTGCGGGATGTGGAGGCATCCACCAACCCCTCCACTGCCTTGGGCTGCTTGCGGAGTTCATCACCGGTGCGTGCATCGCGGATGAAGCTGCGGGCAAAGCCCCGCTTCACTTCACCGTTGCGCTCCAGCTCGCAGACGGTAATAGCGATCCCCGCACCCACTCCATACCAGTAGAAGCCCCGATCCCGGTTGGTGTAGCCCTGCACTTGCCCCTGGCTGAGCACAGGCAAGCCACCCGAGAGCACAGTCAGCAGGGCGGCGATGGTCATTCGCAGGAGCATTACTGCCTTTCCTTGCGGCTGTTTGCATGATGACTGGATCAGCTCAGCAGGCAGCCACTCCCATGCGATCCATGCAGAACGCGCATCGCCTGATCACTCCCACCCAGCTGGCGCTGTTCAGTCGCAGCCCTGTGATCGGGGCCTGGTGGGAGGAGCTGGATGCCAGGAAACTTTTTCACGACAGCCGCCCTGAGGGCTCCAGCCTCGATGAGCTGCTGCAGGAGCAGGGCCACGAGCACGAGGGAGTGCTGCTGGATGCACTTGACCAGGCCCACCAGGACGTTTACCGGCAGATCCCCTTCAACAAGGGCGGCCCGCCGGTGCAGCACGACTACGACGCCACAACGGCTGCCATGCGGCAGGGTCGCCAGTACATCCACCAGGCCGCACTCCACAACGACGAACTGCGCGGCTGGGTTGATCTGCTGGAGCGGATCGATCGGCCCTCAGATCTGGGCGACTGGAGCTACATCCCGATCGAGTGCAAGCTCTCCAGCCACCCGAAGCCGATCTACCTGGTGCAGGCCTGTGCCTACTGCGAGTTGCTGGAGCCGATCCTGGGCCACCGGCCCGAGCAGTTCCGGCTCCATCTCGGTGGGGGTGCCGGCCAGGACACTTACCCCAGCGAGCGTTTCTGGAGCTGGTATCAGCACCTGCGGCGCCGCTACCGGCAGTTCATCGCCGGCTTCGATCAGCAGCAGTGCCCGGAGCACGCCCCCGGCGACCATGGCCGCTGGGATGGCTGGATTGAGCAGCAGCTGCAGCAGCAACGCGATCTGGTGCTGGTGGCCGGCATGCGCCAGAGCCAGCGCAGCAAGCTGCGGGCTGGGGGCATTGCCACCATCGATGAGCTGGCGAAATGGCCAGCCGATCAGAAGGTTCCCGATCTCGACGAAGCCACCCTTCTGCGCCTACGGGAGCAGGCCGCCATCCAGCTGCAAAGCGAAGCCTGCCCCGGTGAACCGCCCCGGTTCGAGGTACGCCCGGTCGAGCAGCAGGCGCGTGGGCTGAGCCTGCTGCCCAGGCCCGATCCCGGCGATGTGTGGTTCGACATGGAGGGCTACCCCAACCCGATCAACGGCGAGCAGCTCGAATATCTCTTTGGGGCCTGCTACCGCGATATCAACGGCGAGGTGGCCTTCCAGCCCTGGTGGGCCCATGACAGGGCTCAGGAGAAGCAGGCGTTTTCCGACTTCATCAACTGGGTTGAGGAGCGCCGCGTACGCCACCCCGGTCTGCACGTCTACCACTACGCCAGCTACGAGAAAACGGCCCTCAGCAACCTGGCCAGCCGCCACCAGATTCACCAAGCCCGCATCGATGAGTGGCGCCGCGAGCAGCTGCTGGTGGACCTCTACCCAATCGTGCGCAACGGCCTGCTGATCGGCGCCCCGAGCTATTCGATCAAGAAGGTGGAGCGGCTCTACAGCCCGCCCCGCCAGGAGGTAATTGAGAGTGCCGCCGATTCGGTGGTGCTCTATGCCCAGTGGCGTAAATCCGGCGAGCCGCATGCACCGGGGCGCACCGCAGGTGGTAGCCCCCTGCTGCAGGACCTCGAGGACTACAACCGCCGTGACTGCGAAGTCACCGAGGGCCTGCACGGGTTTCTTTGCAAGCTCCTGAAGCAGCCGGAGCACTACACGCTGTCCAGCTGGACCTCAACCGATCCGGCAGAACCGCCCGCCGAAGCACTGTTTGTGCGCGACCTGGAGGCGGCGGCCCGCCAGCTGCTCGATGAGCTTGAGAGCACCGAAGCTGAGCCGGAGGCGATCGGCCCCTGGGGCATCAGCCGCCGCCTGCAGAAGCTGCTGGCCCAGCTGATCGACTTCCCCGAACGGGAAGCGAAGGTGGAGTGGTGGGAGTTCTTCAACCGGCTGCAGCTACCGCCGGATGAACGGGAAGCCGATGGCGAGGTAATCGCTGCCGCCTGGCTGCACAGCCAGCCCCAATCGCTTCCCCGCAAGATGCAGGAATATCACTACCGCTTCGACCCCGCCCAGCCGCTTAAGCTCGGGGTTGGCCTGAAGGGCAGCGACAGCTTTGTGCTGCAGGAATTGGTGATCACCACCGACGGCCGCCTCGCAGCGGGCCAGGTGCTGATGAAGGGCGAGCGCCCCCTGGAGGTGACCGGCTATTTCGATGCCACCGACCCAGCGCTGGTGAAGGTCCGCGTCAGCGAAACAAACCTGGACCAGATCAAAGCGGTGGGTTGGGCTAGCGGGCTGCCGGCCCGGGCCGATCTGATCGCCCTGCCGGCCAATGTGATCAGCCGCTGCCGCAGCCATCTCGAACGCATCGCCCGCCGCTGGGTAGACGACAAGCAGCCTCTGCCACCACCGGTACTACATCTGTTGGAGCGGCGTTCAGTGCCGCAGCTGCCGGAGCTCAATGCCGTGATCAGTGATGAACCCCAGCGCTCCGCCGAACTCTTAGGGGAGCTGCTGGGCGATGCCGACGGGGTGGCACTCTCCCTGCAGGGACCGCCTGGCACCGGCAAGACCACCGTGACCGCCGATCTGATTGCCCGGCTGGTGATCAAGGGTCAGCGGGTGGCGGTGAGCTCGAACTCCAATGCCGCCATCACCAACCTGCTGCGGCGTGTGGCGATCCAGCTAGAGGCCTCAGGCAGCAAGGCACGGGTGGTGAAGGCGAGCAATACCACCAGTGAAAAGGCCGACCTCGCCGCACTGAGTGGCACCAGGGCCGAGGTGCTGAAGGACCCCGGTGAACCGGAGGTGCTGGGCGGCACCGTGTTCACCTTCGTCAAGGAGGCCTATGACGACACCAGCTTTGACCTGCTGGTGGTGGATGAGGCGGGGCAGGTGTCGCTCAGCAACCTGCTCTACATGGGGCGGGTGGCCCGCAACATCCTGCTGGTGGGTGATCAGCAGCAGCTCTCCCAGCCCAACCGCGCCCACCATCCCGACGACAGCGGCCTGAGCGCCATCGACTACATGATGGAAGGGCACGCTGTCGTACCGCCCGCTCGCGGTGTGTTCCTGTCAACCAGTTGGCGTATGCCGCCGCCGCTCACCGCTGTGGTGTCGGAGCTGTTTTACGAGAACAAGCTGCAGAGCGCCGCCTACAACTGCGCCAACCGCGTGCTCTGGTCGAGGCGGCAGCAGGGCCTGCTGTTTGAGCCAGTGGAGCACCACGGCAACGGCAGCCGCTCTGAGGAGGAGGTGGAGCGGATCGCCGTGCTGGTTCAGGAGCTGATCGGCTGCCGCTACCAGCGCACTGCCGTGATCAATGGCGAGCGGCAGCTGCTGGAGGGCGTGATCAGTAGCGACGACATCTTGATCACGGCGCCCTACAACCTGCAGGTGAACCGGCTGCGGAGGCGTCTTGGCAGCGGCTTCCAGGTGGGCAGCGTCGATCGCTTCCAGGGTCAGGAAGCCGCGGTGGCGATCTGCTCGCTCACCGCCAGCGACGGCGATGCAGCACCACGGGGCCTCTCCTTCGTGCTCGACCCCAGCCGCCTCAATGTGGCGATCAGCCGGGCCCAGTGCCTCTCGATCGTGGTGGGTTCACCGGCCTTGGCCAGTGGCATCAGCCGCAGCATTAATGAGGTGCACCAACTCAGCCGGCTATGCCGGCTGATGGACCTGCAGAACACAGATCTCTGAGCCATGAGGACAGCCCCTACAAACCAAAGCCTCGGGCTGTTTGCCCATTACCGCCCGGTGGTGCTGGCGCTTCCTGCTGGAGGCTGTGGTGCCGTAGCAGCGTTTCTGGGCACCGAATCGGTGGACGCCCTGGTCATCCAGCTAGAGGCTGCAGGGCTGCTCTATCGCCATCAGCACTGGGGAGCCGCCGTGAGTCAACTGCTCCACGCCGAGCTCGATGAGCCAATGCTTAACGGCCTGCCTGAGCAGCTCTTCCGCTGGAATCCAGAGGCCAAAGTTGTCGTGGAGCCCCTCAGATTGGTGCTGAACCAGGGTCTGAAAGAGGAAAGTCTGGAGCTGGACGTGCGATTTCGCAGCGATCACGCGTTGTTGGCTGGCCCCCTGGCCACACCAGCGCTGGTGTCACGTTTGCGCGATCAGGGCAATCTCTGGTGGAGCACCGGTAAAGGAGATCCAATTGACGGCCGCGAGCAGGGCAGCATGGATTCAGGTGATGAATACGCCTGGGCTGAAATCATTGCGGCGATGGGGCTCACCGATGTGAGTCCTGCGGAGCTGGTGATCGCTCTTGATGAATTCGCAGATTGCGCCATTGACTTCCGTTACAGCGACTCATTTCTAGAGGCAATGGCCTTGGAGCTGGGCATGCACACTGAATATCTGGAGGCCTGGCAGCAGGAGGGTTGCGGTGTGATCACCAATGTCGGTGATCTGAAAATCCAGGGTTACTGCTGATGGCCATCTCGACGCAGCAGTTCTGTGCAACCTGGCGCCAGAAGATCGGCACCATTGATCCATGCGAACCAGATGCCCGGCAGAGGCTTAATACGGCCTACAGCGCCCTGGTTCAGGAGTTGCGAGGGCAGGCCAATAATCCCGATATATCGATGCGGCAGCTCGAGCGTGGGGGGTTGCAGGCCTGGATCGCAGCAGGGCTTGATCGCGACCTTGCCAAATCCGTGCTGAATGCATTGTTGCCGGTTTACATCTTTGATGATGAGCAGCTTCTCTATGTGGCTAAGTCCCAGTCAAGTTCGTATGAAGATGCCTGCTTCCTGGATGCCGATCCGATCGCAGAAATATTGCTGAAGTTGCCAAAAACCAGGTTGGTGGACAAAGGCATACGTGTTGAGTGGAACACCCTCTACCCAGATGATGTTTACAGGCGGCTCGCTAAGCATCGCAACAGCACTCCCAAAAGCCAAGTGGCCGGATGCCTGCATACGCCGCTGGATTTGCTGGAAGAACTATCAAAGTCGACGAGCAATGAAATTATCTATCCCCTGGCGCGCAATCCCATGACGCCAATACCTGTACTAAGAGATCTGCTGAGCTGGAGCGGCTGGGGCGCAAAGAAAGCAACGGGTTATGTCTATAGAAATCCAGCCTTTTTGCAAGGAGAAGCCTGGCAGCTGATGGAGATGGGCCGCGTGATGACGGCAGTGGATCAACGCAAGCGTGCCGTGCTCGATGCGATTCTGGATCTGCTGGAGGCCCACGAAACGATCGCGGAATCCCTACGGCTGTTACTCCATGCCCGCCTTTTCCCAACTTGGCGCCAAAAGCCAGATCATCTGCGTCAGCAGATGATTCAGGGGGCTTCCGCCAATCACGATGTGCTGATGGCTGCGGCTTGGAGCTGGAGTCGGGAGGAGAGACTCGCAGTAGCCCGCTCTCCCTTTGCTCCGCAGCAGGCTCTAGACAAACTCTGCCGCGACGGGCTAGCGAGCATCCAGAACGCGGCTTGTAAAGTGCGCAGCCATAAGATCACTCCATAGAGGTAGTCATGTTCAAGGTTTTCGTCAGCCACTCCAGCATCGACAAGGAGCTCGTAGACGCCCTGCGCGAGCTGATCACGGCAGCCTTCAGCGATGAGGTGGAGATTAAGTACTCCACCGCCAGCGTGGCAGCGGGTGGAATCGCAGCCGGCCAGAGCTGGCTGGAGTGGATTCACCACCAAATCCGCGATAGCGATCTCACCATTGCCCTGCTCACCCCCCTTTCCCGCTCCAATCCTTGGCTGATATGGGAAGCCGGAGCGGTGAGTGGGCTGGGTCTTTCACGCGGAATGGGTATTCCCGTTGTGCCCCTCATGTATGGCATTCGCCAGGAGGAGGTGCCCAGCCCTCTCGGCCAACGTCAGGCCAAGTCTGGAACCGAATTCGAGGACATTCACGATCTGCTGGAGTCGCTCCGGCTGACAGGGCAGCTCTCTTACACAAGTGATGTCGACCTACCTGCTCTGATCACGACTTACTTGACAGCCGTGAGGAAGATAGGCATCCCGCGGATGTACGACGTGTTCATCTCCTGCCCGATGAGTAGCATCGAAGACATCAAGGAATATAAGCAGATGCTTGATGGCATCAAGAAAATAGATGCCATTATCCGTGAGGCAGGGCATTCCGCCTATTCAGCGATTCTGCGCATTGGCAACAGCCGTTCCATGGATCCGGAACACATCGCGGCCAAAACCGACTTGGAGGCACTTACCAAGAGCCGCAGGTTTCTGATGATTTATCCTAAGCAGGTGGTGAGCAGCTGCCTGCTGGAAGCCGGTTATGCCTTGATCAGCCACATCCCCTCCACTTACTTCGTCCGCAGCGATGAGGATCTGCCCTACATGCTGCGAGGAGCTGTGGAGGCCTATGGCAGTGCAAACCGCTTTGTCTACCAGGATCCAAAGAAGATCCCAACGCTCTTTGCCAAACACTTCGATGAGATCATTCAGGCCTGAGTGATGACAATAACTGCCCTTGAAGATGCAAGCTTGATCAAGCAGATCTGTGATCGTGAGCAGCTATTGCTCGCAGTGGCCGAGAGTGTGAGCGTTGGGCACCTGCAGAGTCTGCTAGCAGCTACGCCAGGCGCCTCAACATTCTTTCGTGGTGGGGCAACCACCTACAGCATTCATGAAAAAACCAGGCTGCTGAAGGTAGATCACAGCCATGCCGCGTCCGTGAACTGCGTTTCACAGCGCGTGACCTCAGAGATGGCGAGAGGCATCACTGAGCTCTACGAAGTGCAGATCGGCGTAGCCACTACCGGCTACGCCGAGCCCATTTCGGGTCCAGACTCATCAGTGCTTGAACCTTACGCCTACTACGCCATCTGGGATGGCGAAACTAGGTCTTCTGGCTTGATTAAAGGGGAAGCGGGTGATAGAGTGGCCTGCCAGGAGTTTTATGCAAAAACCGCCTTACGCAATTTATGCGTCTACATGGAAACCCGCTACGGATTAGGGTGATATCTATTGACATGCGACTGAGATCCTCCCGGTGAGCAATAACGACCAGCGCCTGCTCGAGTTGAGCAAGCTGCTCAACAATGCAGCCCACGCCTACTACGTGCTTGATGCACCACTAATGGAAGATGCGGTTTATGACCGCCTCTACCGCGAACTGCTGGAGCTGGAGGAGCAATACCCCGAGCAAATCACACCTGACAGCCCCAGTCAAAGGTTGGGCGGCGCCCCAAGCGATGGCTTCTCATCAGTGGAGCACCGCATCTCGATGCTCAGCCTCGACAATGCCTTTAGCGACGAAGAGATCGAGCGCTGGCATCGCCGCCTGCTGCGGGAGCTCGACCTAGAAGAAGGCACCGATCTGCCAATGGTGTGCGAGCTCAAGATTGACGGCAACGCCCTAGCGCTCACCTACGAGAACGGCTTGCTGGTGCGGGCCGCCACCCGCGGTGATGGCAGCCGGGGCGAGGAGATCACCACCAACGTGCGCACGATTCAGTCGATTCCGCTGCGTCTACAGATGGAGGATCCGCCTGCCTGGGTGGAGGTGCGCGGAGAAGCATTTATTCCTGACGACACCTTTGCCCAAATCAATCAAGAGCGGCAGGCCAATGAGGAGCCGCTATTTGCCAACCCCCGCAATGCCTGCGCCGGGACCTTGCGCCAACTCGACCCCAAGGTCGTGGCTGCCCGCCGTCTCGACTTTTTTGGCTACACGCTGCACCTGCCGGATGATTACCCAGTAGCTCAGACCCATCAGTGGGGCTGCCTGGAGTGGTTGCAGCAAGCAGGGTTCCGGGTAAACCCCAACGCCAGGCTTTGTGCAGATCTCCCTGCGGTGCAGGCCTTTACAGCGGAGTGGGAGCAGCAGCGCCATGGACTCCTTTATGCCACCGATGGCGTGGTGGCGAAGTTGGATTCCCTGGAGCTGCAAGACCAAGCGGGCTTCAATGCCAAGGCGCCGCGCTGGGCGATCGCCTTCAAATACGCCCCAGAAGAGGCTCCCAGCCGGTTGCTGAGAGTTGTAGCTCAGGTCGGCCGCACCGGAATCGTCACCCCCGTAGCGGAATTCGAGCCTGTGCCGCTGGCTGGCACCACCGTGGGGCGGGCCACGCTCCACAACGCAGACCGCATCACCGAACTCGATCTGCGCGAGGGCGACACGATTGTGGTGCGTAAGGCCGGCGAAATCATCCCCGAGGTAGTTCGAGTAGTCACCGAGTTGCGGCCTGCGGGAGCGCCAGCTGTACAGCTACCTGATCACTGCCCCGCCTGCGGATCTGAGCTGGTGCGGGCTCCAGAGGAAGCTGCCACTCGTTGCATCAACAACTCCTGCCCGGCCCAGCTGAAAGGCGCCATGCGTCAGTGGGTGAGCCGTGCAGCCATGGATGTGGATGGCCTGGGCACCCGCACGATCGCGCTGCTGGTGGAGCGCGGGCTGGTGAACACCCTCAGCGACCTCTATCGCCTTGATGCGGCAACGCTGGCGTCGCTGGAGGGGATGGGCGAGCGCTCAGCAGAAAAGCTGATGGCGGCCCTTGAGCAATCGCGGCAGCAACCCTGGCATCGCTTGCTATTTGCGCTGGGAATCCGCAACATCGGGCCGGTCAATGCCAAGGCCCTAGCAGCGGCGTTCCCATCGGCGGCAGCGCTGGCAGAGGCCGCCCTTCACGATCCTGAGGTCCTGCTGGCCACCTATGGCATTGGGGCTGAGATCGCCGAAGCCCTGGCTGAATGGTTCGGCAATTCAACAAACCAGGGACTACTGCAGGAGTTGCAGACCCTTGGCTTTTACCTGGAGGCACCGGAAGCCATCGCTGGCGATGCGTCTGGCGATGGAGACAGCCCCAAACCCTTGGAGGGCAAGACGTTTGTGTTGACCGGCACCCTCCCAACTCTGAAGCGCAACCAGGCTCAGGAGCTAATCGAAGCTGCCGGCGGCAAGGTGAGCGGTTCGGTGAGCAAGAAAACCAGCTACTTAGTGGCCGGCGAGGATGCTGGCAGCAAGCTCACGAAGGCTGAGCAGCTGGGTGTAGCCATCCTCGATGAGGCGGCGCTGCTGAAACTTCTTGCTTCTGGGGTCGAAGGAGCACCCCAGTCATGAGCCCCACCAGACCCCGCAAGTTCACCGCCCGCCAAGAGGAAACCTCTGTCAATGGCATGGTGGCGGAATATGACTCACTGGCGCTGCCCAACGGCGCATTGCGATCTGAGAGGCTTGAATATCTCAGTGTGGAAGAGATCTACGAGATTCTGCAGAAATAGAACCCAGCTTCCAGACCCGAGCTGCCTACTCTTTGGGTGGTAGTTGCTGGGGGGCTCGAAGATAACGCCTTTCCCTGGGACGAGGTTACAAGACTTGCTAAGAGTCAAGGCCCAGCACCCTCAGAAGAAGGTCTTCGATGAGATCAGAAGTTTTGACCTTAGACAAAGCATGACTTAGCACATCCTCAAGGTCACCCACCTTTTCGTATCTATACCTTAGGGTATAGTCGTCATGCGTTGAATTGCCCGAGAATTTTAGGTCTTGATCTATTGAAATTTTTTTATATTTGCATTTATGGTTTTTATTTCCCGCAATTGGGATATACGACTCACAGTGCCAGCTCATGCTAACGCTGCCCTCGGTGCCCAGATCGTCATCCCAGGACGGACCAGAACTGAATAGCGGCCGTAGATCATTACTAGTTGCAAGGTCCTCCTCGAGGACATAAAAATCAGCCTCTTGAGTCAATTGCTTGATCAATGCTGTGTCATCTGGAAACGAGCATTCTTCAAATTCCCAGAAGCCGGTATCACTTTCAATGCTGACCCCTCCTGGCCTCATGGGGTATCCATCATCAGGGCTCATATTAGGCTCATATTCAATCCCGCAAGTCTCCGCAAACTCTTGCAAATCTTGATCCTTATTTTCAAGAAAAGCAATGATCGAGTCTGCCAACGGAAGGTGCTCGTCGCATTCGTCAACGTCCTTCATTTCAGCGCAAGTATCATAGCAAAATACTTTTATGCTAAACCCTTGGATTGCGAACTCCGTTTCGAGGAAGCAATCTGTATCGTCGTAGTCACAGGATTCGATCTCAAAAATATCAATTGGAACTTCTTTCCCTGAAAGCCGTTCCTCCAACGTCTCTTGGTCTTCCTCGGAGAGAAGACCTAGCAGATGAAGCTTAAGAGGCCCGGGCTGTTTTCTGAGAAAGTGCTTGTCTTCAAGATGCAGTAGCTGCCAGATAGGATCCTTTGCGGCCGCTGTGGGATCTGCTATGACAAGCTGTTGAAGTCGATTTTCTTTTTTCACGACAGAACTCTGTTGATGATAATTGGCTCCTAGCCAGTCTAGCCTTCAGCCCATTATGTAGTCAAGATGTTGAATTTCTGTTGCTACTTAGTTAGTGTGCTCTTACTATTAGATAATTTACCCTGCACTGTCTCTAATATCGCTACAATAAGGTCTAAGGCTGTCCCTGGATCTTCGTCATACTGACTGCTGTGACTTCGATAAGTGTAAGTGAGGATTGGGGCCTGCTGTTCATGAAAGGGTTTATTCGCGCTACTCTCTTTAAGATTATTAATCCACTCATCATTCTCAATGCCATCGGGGCTCCATAGTGCTCCCGATCCAAGCGTTAATACGAAGCAATTAATTTTACATTCCTTGACAAGGCCATCCTGGTAGCTATCGAGCATTTGCTGTCGGTCTATCCACGCCGATGGGTCATCTTTGTCCCCTGCTAATCCTAACCCAAGATCGGCCTTTTGTTTTTTGGTCAGCAAGTCTATCCAACGAAATCTACCGTCTTCGATCCCTTCCAGCTCGATTCTTTCATGTCCAATTTCAAATTCATTGTAATAGTCGACCGCACTGAAGCCCTGTACTTCAACGTTCCCGATTGTTTTAATGCTATACGTCACAACCCCAATAAAGTCGGTGTCGCATGGGTAGCATTCAGGCTTTCTGTGGGCCACTTTTCTGTTCAGCGACTCGAGTAGAACATCTGAAAGACGAGGGCTTTTCTTATTGAGGCTTACTTCTGCTAACTCGTCAAGCGAAAGCCAGGCGTCCGAGTTTCCGAGAAATTCAGAGATCGACCCCTCTGACTCAAAACCAATCTGAATTATTCGTTCCTCCCCAATTCTTCTTTCAATACAATGCTGAACAATCTCTTCAACAAAGACAACAATGCTTTCACCTCCTCTGAGGGCTTCGCCATCTTCTCCTGCTATGGCGAAAATAGTTTGCAGGGCCTCGTTAGCTACTTCTGCCGGGATCTGCCCCATTTTTGCCTTAAAATAGCCAGCTTTGGCCAAGGGCGACAAAATTGATAGATTTGGATCACTTAGATATAGAAGGTCAAGAGCCCCAAGATCATCATCGCTTGCGCGATTTAAGATCAAGTCGCGATTAATTGCCAGTGTTTTCACAAGAAAACTCCTATTGTCTTGAGAATTACTCTAGGGAGTTTGCGGGCTGGTGCAACTATGCAATCCCTCCTTTATCGGTTCGCCGTCATTCGCACTAGCGGTCTCGTCAAAGTCTGACTCAGATGTGACAGTGGTCTTAGCAGTTCACCGCCTCCATGCGCTTCCTCCACACCGCCGACTGGCAACTAGGCAAGCCCTATGCCCGTGTGGCTGATCCTGACAAGCGCGCCCAGTTGCGGCGTGAGCGGCTCAGTGCCATCGGGCGGCTTGGTGTGGTGGCGCAGCAGCAGGGTGCCGCCTTCATTGCCGTTGCCGGAGATTTGTTCGATACCCACCAGCCCACCAAGGCAGACGTCTCTGCCGCCTGCAGCGCCATCGGTGGGGTAAGGCTGCCTGTGCTGGTTATTCCTGGCAACCATGACCACGGCGGGGCCGGCAGCTGCTGGAACGAGTCCTACTTCCTCAAGGAGGTGCAGCAGCTGGCTCCCAACCTCACAGTGCTGCTGGAGCGCCAACCTTTTGATCTCACCAGCATCGGCCTACCCGGGGGCGTGGTGTTGCCCTGCCCACTGCTGCGCAAAGCCGAGCCAGTGGATCCCACTGCCTGGCTGCGCCAGCTCGACTTCTCCCCCTGGAGCGACCAACCCAGGATTGTTCTGGCCCATGGATCGGTGCATGGCTTCGGGGGGGAGGACAGCGGCGACACGGACGACGAGAACCCACCGGTGCCCACCAACCGCATCGACCTCTCGGCGCTGCCAACCGGTGAGATCGACTATGTCGCTCTGGGCGACTGGCATGGCCTCAAGCAGGTAAGTGGCAGAGCCTGGTACTCCGGCTGCCATGAGATGGATCGCTTCCCAAGGGCGGCTGACTACCGCTCCGGCCAAGTGCTGGTGGTCGACGCAAACCGCGGTCTGCAGCCTGAGGTGTTCGACATCCGCACCGGTGCGATTGGCTGGCATCAGCTCCAGCACCGCTTCAACAGCGACGCTGACCTGGATCGTCTTGAGCAGATCCTCCGCGATCTGATTGGCCCCCGCAGCCAGGAGGATCTACTGCTTCTGGAGCTGGACGGCAGCCTCAGCCTTGCCGCTGCGGCGCGCCTGCAGGATCTACTCCAGCGCTTTGAGGCCCGGCTGCTGCGCCTGAAGCTGCGCGATCGCACCAGCGTGGCTCCCGATGCCGTTGAACTGCGCCTCCTTACCGAGCGGGCGGGTGATCCTTTGGTAGCCCGTGTTGCCCAGCGGCTACAGCAGCAGCTGGAGCTGGGAGAAGAGGAAGGCGAGCTGGCCCGGATGGCCCTGCGGGAACTGCACCGCGCCTGTGTCAGCAACTAACGGAACCCAACTACCACCGCCTCTCCTGAATCCACGACCCCCCAGCTCTCTGCTATGCGCCTCCTCTCTGCTCGCGTTCGTGATTACCGCCGCCATCGCGACCTGCCCATCAGCTTCGATCCACGCTTCACGGTGATCGCCGGGCCCAATCAATCCGGCAAGAGCACCCTGGCTGAGGCCCTGCACCGGGCCCTATTCCTCCCAGTGAAAACCGGCGGTGAACTGCTCAAGAGCATGCAGTCGGATCCGTTTGTGGCTGAACCGGAGGTGGAGATCAGCTTTGAGGCCGCCGGTGAACGTTGGGAGCTGCGCAAACGCTTCGCCGGCACGCGCGGAAGTGCCAGCCTGCGTGACAGCGCTGGCCGCAGCCTGCAGGGGGAAGACGCTGAGGAGCGGCTGGCTGAACTGATCGGCACCGCTGCCGTAGCCCGCAACCGTGGTGCAGGCGATCAGCTCAAGGAGCGCTGGGGCCATCTTTGGGTGTGGCAGGGATCGGCAAGTAGCAATCCGCTTGGTCTCAATGCTGCCAGCTACGACCACGATCGCTTGGTGGAACGGCTCCAGGCCGGCGCGGATCTGGGAGTGCAGTCGCAGCTGGATCTGGCCGTGCTGGATGACATCCAAACTCGATGGGCCACGGTCTACACCCCAGGCGGTGCCAACCGCGCCCCTCAGGTGAAGACGGGCTCCCCTCTGCATGACGCGCGCAAGGCGGCCATTGAGGCTCAGGACGATCTGGAGGCCATCAGTGATCAGATCGACCAACAAGCGGCAGCAGAGCAGGCCTTTCAGGAGGCGGTTGCCCAGCTGCAGCGCGTGTGCCAGGCGCTGCCGCCTCTCAAGGTGCAGCGCGGGGAACTGGACCAGAAGCTGAAACGCAGCCAGGAGCTGGAGGCGGCGATCGCCGCGGAGAAACCCCAGTGGCAGGGGGCCCAGAAGGAACGCGACGACCTCGAAAAGGACCGCACGCAGCTGGAGGAGCTGCAAAAGCAAGTAACCACCCTGGAGGCCGCCAAGGCCCCGGATCAGGAGAGACTTGGGTCGCTCAAGCAACAACTGCCTGATCTGGTGGCTGCCCGTGCGCATGCCCAGGAGCAGCTGGAAGCCCAGGAACAGGCTGTGGCCAAGGCCATCCGCGAGGCCACGGCGATCGAAACCCTGCAGAAAGGCCTGGGCCAACTGCAGGAACAACAGCGGCTGGAGCAGCAACTGGCAGCGCTGGCCGCCAACCAGGTCCGCTGCGATGAACTTCAGGCCGATATCGCCCGGCTGCCCGCGCTGCAGGCAGCGGATGTGGAGACGCTGCGCCGGCTTGAAACGGCAAGACGTGATGCCCGGGTTCGAGCGGAAGCACTCTCAGCGGGCATTGAGGTGATCCGTGCTGGACGCCCTGTGCGGGTGGATGGGGTCGAGCTTGCTGCAGGAGTGCGCCAGCTCTTGTCGGAGCCGGCGACGGTGCAGGTGGGTGACGATGTGGAGCTGCGGCTCACCCCTGGCGATGGCTCCAGTGCTGCGGAAGCAGCAACCGTGCTCGCAGAAGCGGAGGGCAAGTTCCAGGCTGAACTCCAGCGTTGGCAGCTGACGACGGTGGACGAAGCTGCCACGGCCGAGCGGCGGCGCAGTGATCTGCTGGCGGAGCAGCAGCGCCTGATCGAACAACACGGCGGAGCGGACCCCGAAGCCCTGCGCCTCCGGCTGAATGCGTTGATTCAGGGAGCGGATGCTCAGGTTGCGCTCGACGCCGCCGATGCAGCTCTGCAAGGGGAAGCCCTTGAGAGCCGTCTGCGTGCCTTGGAGCAGCAGCTCAGCGAGGCTCGCCAACAACGCGATGGGGCCACCAAGACGGAACAACAGCAACAGGCGCTGGTGAAGCAATCCAGTGCTGACCTGGATGCCCAGACCAAGCTGATTGCAACGGCGGAAGCTGGTCTGCGTGAGCGTGAAAATCAGTCATTGGAAGCGAGCACCCGCATCCATGCCCTACAGGAGCGACACGGCTCTCTTGAGGCTCTGACGGTCGCACTCGCTCAGGCCCGCGAACGCTGCAGGGAGCTCCAGAGCAAGCTGGAGGGGCTGGAGAGCGAGCTGGCGGAGCTGGGCGCTGAAAGCCTCAAGGACAGGGCTGCAGAGCTTGATAAAGAGATCAGCACGCTTGAGAGCCAGGAGCGCGAAGCGACAGAGGCACGCATCCGTGCCGAAAGCCGTCTGCATGGCGATGGGCAGGTTGATCTCCAAGCTGAGCTTGAGCAGAAGCAGGCCGAGCTGGAGTCACGCCTGGAGGAGCAGGAACGGCTGGAGAAGGAGGCGGGGATGCTCACGCTGCTGCGTCGCCTATTGGAGGAGGAACAGAACGCGATGGCCACGCAATACACCGCACCGCTCACTGAGCGGATCGGCCGTTATCTCGCCCAGGTGTTCCCCGAGACCCCTCAGACCAGCCTCAGCTATGACGCCAGGAGCGGCTTTCAGGAACTGCAGTGGCGCCTCGGCAACGAAGCGGCCTTTGGCTTTGACGTGCTCAGCACCGGCGCCCGCGAACAGTTCGCCGCTGCCCTGCGGGTCACCATGGCGGAAGTGCTGGCCGAGGCCTACGACGGCACCTTGCCCGTGCTGTTTGACGACGCCTTTGCCAACTCCGATCCAGAGCGGCAGGCGGGAGTGTTTCGCATGCTGCAGCAGGCCGCTGACCAGGGATTGCAGGTGATTCTGCTCACCTGTGATCCAGAGAGAAGTAGGGGGATTGAGGGGGCAAGCCATACCAGTCTCGGCCTTTAACCGATGGAATTTTCTGCAAACAAGCGGCTTGGTGGCTACGTAAGCTGAACGGAAAATCGCCTGTGCTATGGCACCGAAGGACAGCCTCTTGCGGCGCCTGCAGCACCTGGATCAGTCGGGTAGTTCCGAGCGCCAGGCGGCACGACGCAAACGCTCGCAACAGAGCAGCGGCGAGATTCTTCAGACCTTTCTGGCCTACAAGCTCGACCATGCGGCCGAAAAGATGGCCATGGGCATCTTTTCGGCGACCCGCTCACCCTGCTGCATGAGCCCACCAACAAATGGGATCCCAACGCCGTCAAGGCGTTTTGGAAACAAGAGTGGATCGGCTATATCCCCAAGGACATGGCGGCTTTGATCGCTGCTGAAGTCCCTGAGGTGGGCACAGGCCTAGAGGCGGTGGTGACCGGGCTCACCACCACCTCCCGCCGCGATGCCTTCCGGCTGCAGATCTCCATCCCCATCCCCAAGGCCAGCCGCCGCCTACGGGAGCTGGGCGTATCGAGCACATTCGCCTGGGATTTTGATCGCACCAGCGGTGCCGACAAGCTGCGGTTGGTGATCAGTTGCACCGAAACGGCCTTCCGCGAGTTGCAGGAGCTGCTGGCGGGTAGCTACGAGGTCAGCAAGTGCGGCTACAGCTACTACCCCGCCCAAGACGGACGCCACTACCCCTGGTATCTCAGCCTCACCGATAGCAGTGGCAAAGCTCCAGACGATCTGGAGCAAGTGGAGCAGCTGATCCGCGCGCTGTTTGGCGTGCCAAGTGAAACCACCCGCGTCCGCAAGCGGCAGGATCGCCTCAAGGAGCTTGAGGAGAAGCAGGAGGACATCAACACCCGACTGGAGACCAGTCGGGCAGAGGAGCGCCGTCTCAGACGCGAGTTTGATTTCAACAAGAGGGCCTGGGAACAGCGAGCCGAGAAAGCCCAGGAACAAGGTGAGCAAGCCATCGAACTGGCCCAATCTGTTGAGAGTGAGATCAGTCAGCAGCTCGACCTCAAAGAGCAGGAGCTGCAGCTGGCCCTCGCCGAAAACAAGGCCCTAGATGATCAGCTGGAGCAGAGCACCAACGAGCTGGACGCCCTCAGGCTCGAACTCGAGTACTTGGAGCAGGCAGGCCCCCCAGGGGCAGCCACCGAGTTGAGCTATACCCCGTGGAGCAGCACGGATGGGGAGGTGTGCGAGCAGGAGATCACCAACCGCCTGCTCAATAGCCTGCGTGGAGTTGCCAGCAGTGCTCGCCTTAAGCCACGCCAATGCCTGGAATTGGTGAGAGAGGAACTCTGCCCTGGCCATCTATTGGTGCTCGATAGCGCCTGGAGCTCCGCCGACGAGGCCAGGGGCTTTGAATATGGCGGCCAGCTATTTGAGCTGCTCTGGCTACTGGCCACCAGTTACCGCGAGCAAAAGCTGGCAGGTGCGCCAGACCGGATTGCAGGTCAAGTCTTCGGGAGCAGCAGCTATGCAGCTAGGGAATCCCAGACCATCGAGACCAACCCTCAAGCCAAGCGCGCCCGCACCTTCTCCTATCAGGGCAAAACGGTCGAGATGTGGCAGCACCTCAAGATCGGCGCCAAGGATTCCGAAAATCACACCCTGAGGGTTCACTTCTGCTGGGATGAAGAGCTCAACCAGGTGGTGATCGGCCATTGCGGCAAGCACCTTTTCAACCCCAATCACTGAGCCCGAGGCACAAACGTGAGCAGGTTATCGCTGGACGAGTAGCGGAAGGAGCCTGGCGTCGGCTGCCGGATCAGATACGCCGCCGTCTTTCCTTTCGCCTTGGCTGCAGACTGCTCCTTCTCTCGGCGCCCATAGTGGGCCTTGAGAGCAGCTACGCGTTCATCGAAGCCAGGGTGGGTGGAATCCTTCTCCGTTGCACTGCCATCACCGGTTGATTTGTAGATGAAGATCAGTTCATCAACGCAGATGCGGCCCTTGTAACCGGCACGCGCCATCATGTCGGCGGCATCGCGATCCGCTTCCAGTTCCTGCTGCCTTGATTTGGCCATGGTCTTTAGATCTTTTTTCTCCTTGGGGAGGCCCTTAATGGCGTGATTGTTGTAATAGCTACGCTCAAAGATGTGATACCTCTGCACATGGGCGATCTCATGGGCAACCGTGCAGCCCAGCCAGCCAACCCGTGGGCCATAGACACGAAACGATGGCCGTGAAATCAGGACTGTTCCGCTGGAAGTCGACGAGCCCTCGATATCGCCCACCGCATAGCTCTGACGGATCAGCTCATCCCAGCCATTGGCATAGGTGCGAAAGGGATTGAGCGTGACAAACATGTCGCAGCGATCCTCTTTGCAGAGCCCGCGTTGAACCGCCAGCTGGGCGCTGTAGATCCCGGAGGTGACCGCAAAGTTGAGCGGCTGCTTGCCGAGGGCGTTGCCGCTGGCGAGGCGATCGACGATGGCCTCAAGGCTCTGGTATTCAGCTGGCATCCGCCGCGACCAGGCCCAGGCGCCAGCAGCGCCGGCGGCGGCGAGGGCGAGGGCCGCGAGTGCCAGGACGCTGCTGCGAGTGCGGAAGGCAGGGCTCATCGCTCAGGGCTCCACAAGATCGAGGAGCTGGCCGTTGGCATCCACCAAGCGATGGCGTTTGCCGGTGCTGCGAGCTCGCGCCTGGGCGGTGCGGAAGGCATCGGCCTGGTTGTGCTTCTCCTGGAAGCGCTGCCAGCGACCGAACTGGTCCTGCCACTGGATATCAACGCGGGTCATGACTTTCTGAGCGGATGAGTTCACCATCACACGGCCTAGCGATCACTGTTAGCGACGTTGTGCGAATCACCAGCGGTGTGGGGCCAAGGTCGTGCTTCGCAGGAGAGAGCGGCTAGGTCGCAGCGAGTAAGGCGAGGCTTTTGTCAACCCGATCAGCACGCCATGACTACCGCCACCGAAAACGCTGCCACCGAAAACGTCGCCATCAAGGACGCCGCCGCCGACCGGCGTAAACAGCTCGCCGCCCAATTGCTGCGGGGGGAGAGCGTGATGGTCACCCAGCAGGGAGAAATCCGCTCCCTCAGTGAGCGCGGCGAGAGCGAGGTGGCGATCACCGTGCCCGAGGGCAAGCTGGCTGCACCCTCGTCGCTCTACTGGTACGAGCGCGACCCGGAACTGTTTCAGGCCGAACGGGCGGCGATGAACCACTTCTTCCCCCAGTTCCGGCCCGATCGCCTGCCCGATGGGCGCCTGTCCTGGCTGGGGTCACTGGTTAGCTGTATCCCCGGCAGCCAGCGGATCTGGCACCTGCAGCTCGTCTACGACCATGACCATCCCCATGGGAATGGCTATGGCGGCTCGATCAGCGTCTTCCCGATCGAGCCCGACCTCAATGCCCTCGCCGAGCAACTCGAGGAGTCGATCCCCCACACCCTGCTCCATGAACCCAGCGGTGAGCTGAGCCTCTGCACGGTGGCAGCCGAATCGTTCCGCCATGGCCGCGATCACTCCAGCACCGCCGCCAGCACCCTGGCCTGGGCAGCCAAATGGATCGCTGCCTTTGAGCTCTGGATGCTCGGCGAGCTGAGCACGGCCCAGTTCGCCGGCCACCGGATCTGAGGGCACTGCCATGACCACAACCGCCATTGAGGTTCCCGTGGAAGTTTTGTTCTCCCGCCGGGCCCACGCAGCCATCTGCGCCGAAACCCTGGAACACCACCCCAACGAAACGGGCGGCATCCTGCTGGGGCGTTACCACCAGAAGCGCTGGCAGGTGCTGGAGGCGATCGACCCTGGCCCCGCTGCCGAGAGCACCGCCACCAGCTTCAGTTACGACCAGGGCTACGTAAATCATCTGGCCGCCAAGCTGGCGCGCCAGTACCGCCAGCCCCTGCAGCTTGCCGGCCTTTGGCATCGCCACCCCGGCAGCTTCGATCGGTTTTCGGCCGATGACGACAGCACCAACCGGCGCTTTGCCAGGCAGGGCAGCCACGGAGCCCTCTCGTGCCTGGTGAATCTTGATCCCCGCTTCCGCCTCACGGCTTATCACGTTCCAGCGGATCTCCGTTACCAACGGCTGCCGGTGTGGATCGGCGATGCTCTGCTCGATGGCGAGCTGCGCCAGCAGCTCGATGCCTCAGATCTGGATCCAGAGCGGTTGGGTGCATCGGCCCTGGCCTGCGAGCTGCAGGAGCTGTTTGCGTGGCGACAACGTAGGGCCCTGGCTCTACGTGGCCCCCTGACCGCTCGCTTGGATGGGGTGCTGGCGCAACTCGATCAACTGCAGCGATGGCGCTATGGCCTGCGGGCCTGCGGGGCTGTGCTGCAAGTGGCCCTGGTGGAGCGCGCAGGACCACGGCGGCAGCTCTGGGAGGTGCAGGCCAATGCCACTGGTTTGATCACGACATGCGTGCTGGAGCGCGGGACCCATGACCAGTAAGCGCTCCGCAAGCCCGGCCATCGTCTGGTTTCCGGTTGATCTACCAACGGCGGCAGCCAACCCGGATCTGCACGGCTACTTCCAGGCGGAGACGGGTCACTATGTGGTGCTGGGAACCGATCCCGCCGGTCTACCGGGCTGCCGGAACCTGAGCGCTTGTTCAGGGATCCCGCTCCTGCAGGCGATCCACACCGAGCAGGGCTGGCAGTTCACCGCCGCCGGGCAGCCGTGCATCGCTAGGCCCTATGGGCTTGAGAACGATCTGTTCTCACGCCATGCCGGCCTGCTGGAGACCGCCGCGATGGCGCAATGCGGCGTGATCGTCTGTGGTTGCGGTTCGGTGGGCAGCCTGGCGGCCCTGGATCTAGCCCGCAGCGGTGTGGGGCGCTTTCTGCTGATCGATGACGACCTCCTCTCGATCGAGAACCTCTGCCGCCACCAATGCGGCCTGGCTGATCTGGGCCGCAGCAAGGTCCGTGCGGTGGCGGAGCGGATCCGGCTGATCAACCCCCGTGCCGAGGTGCAGGTACACACCACCACCCTGGAGCGGTTGGATCCGGCTGTGGTGGCGGCATTCGCATCGGCCCAGAACGCACAAGGCCAACGGCTTCCATCCCTGCTGTTGGCGGCTGCCGACAGCCGCCGGGCCGATCGCTATGGCGCCCAGCTGGCAGCCCAGTTGCAACTGGCTTTTCTCTCGATCGGCCTGTGGGAGCGGGCCTTCGCGGGTGAGCTGTTCTATTGGCATCCCGATGCACCGATGCCCTGTTACGGCTGTGCGTTTGAGGGGCTGCTCGGATCACTTTCCCGGCGCCCTGAACAGAAGCGCCGCTTCTACAGCAATGACAGGGAGCTGCAGCAGCTCGACTTTCAACCCGGCCTCGCCATCGATATCGCCTACGTGGTGCAGGTGGGCCTGAAGCTGGCGATCGACCTACTCAACCGCCACAACCCGCGCCATGTGCCGCGGCTGCTGGGCAAGCTCACTCAGTACACCCTGGTGTGCAACAGCAACGATGATCGCCTGGGCGGCGAGGCAGCCGGCATCTTCTCCCACCCGCTGCAGGTGACCAGCTCGATTCAGGTGGGCTACGGGCAGGACTGTCCTACCTGCCGCTGGAGCGTCTGAGGAGTCGCCGTGCCGTTCAACGAGAAAGGGGAATTCATCCGTGCACCGGCCCGACCCAGCCGCCCCCGCCCTGCTTGAAGCCGCAAGTTGATGCGCCCGAGCAGGCGACCGATCCCCCAGGCCACGGCAAGCGCTGCGTTGGAGTCCGGTGTCAACGGAGTGGATCTGGCCACCATCGTCATAGGGCTGGTGACCCTGGTGCTGGTGGTGGGCCTGATGGTTGCTCTGGTCTGGTTTGTGGTGGCCTTCCGCGAGTGGTTGCTGCTCAGCCTGGTGCTCTGGTCGATCTCCCAGCTGCGCAAGCTGCTTGGCTGAATCTGCGCCAACGCGGCGATCGGGAGACTCCCCTTGCAGAGCGCTGTGTTGGCAGGCTTGTCATGCCTTGGTTAGGGGTTTGTGCAGAGAACCGGCCGTTGGCGACAGCTGCTGCTGAGCTTCAGGGTTGATCCAGCCCATGGCTGCGTGTGATCACTTCGTCGCCGCTGCCGAGCAGAAACCTCTGCTGGCTGCCGCGCACTTGCATCCAGGCGCCGGTGCAACGGCCCTCGAAGGTGACTGTGCCTCGGCGTGGATTGAGCCCGTACTGATCAAACCAGGTGCGCTCGCGGCGGCTCCAGGTCAAGATCCCCTTGTGCCGGCAGCGCTTGAGCTGATCGGCAGCCCAGTCTTCCGCCCGATGCCTGGCCCACTCGCGTTTTTCTGTCTCACGGGGAGAACAGAAAGCAGATGGCACCTTCTTTACGAGGCCTGCTCCCGGGGAATAGCGGATCGAGAGGTAGGGATCGATCGGTTCATCCGCCCATTCCTCCCAGGCAATGCGCTCACGCTCGAGCTGCTCCAGGGCCTCGGCCTGATCCAGCTCGAGGCAGCGACGCAGCTCCTCTGGATCGGGCTGCAGCTCAGCGATCAGCTTCTCGAGCCAGTGATCGCTGATCGGCTCTCCGAGCTCGAAGGCACGGATCAGGCTGCCCACCTTGGAGAGGTTGCTGGCGCCAAGACGAGCAGCCAGCTGGCCAGGCTTGAGGTCACGCTGCTGCCGCAGGGCGGCGAGATGACGCGAGAGGTGGCTGCTGCGGCGAACACCAGAGGACATGACGAATCGGGGTGGCGTTCCTGCTCATCAACCCCTCGGGGTTCCAGGATTGACCACCTTGCCCAGCAGGAACGGACGGCAGGTTGGTGACCGGCAATCCCCTGGAGGATTAGCGCCGGTGCTCGGGATGAACGGAGCGAACTCCTGCACTGAAGGTAGCTGCGTTAGGCGGGGACGGACTTCGCCGTCGTGCGAACAACGAAGAAAAAGCCTTATGGGTACCTCGAAATTTACGAGATTTGCCAGCCTCTGATCACCATAAAAAAAATGCCTTTCGGCATCGTCGCAGCAGATCATAAGTGCTCAAGCAATGCAATATTGTCGGCAAATTGATTCGTACTGGATACTGCTTAGGCAATAGTCAGGGCGTTAGTTGATCGTTGGAGAT
>NZ_JAGQAY010000025.1:0-36661 GCF_024345355.1 Cyanobium sp. WKJ7-Wakatipu | reverse complement strand
TTGGAACTCAGGCAGCGAGAGGCCTTTCTGAAACTGGACGGCACTGCGCGACATGGGCTAACTGGTATATGCGTACCAGTCTATGCGACCAGTTCGCCCTGTGCGGAGTGAGCTGGGTAATCACGTTCTGGTTTGGTCAGCTTTTGGGCTGAATCTGGCCTCAAACACAGCGGCCATACCGGCAACTTTTTGGCGAGCACCACCAAAACTCCAGTCATACCAACAATATGAAGATCGCCACCTGGAACGTCAACTCGGTTGCGACAACACAGACCTCCGCGTGAGCACTGGCTCTAGGCCTCAAAAGCAGTGTCCCCCTTAACCCAGGGAGTCCCCGTAGATTCGCGTTGTTTAGCCATCAAATAGGCATGGCGGCACGGACGGTCTCTGTCATTTATTTAGGTCAGGGCCAATGGGCACACCTACGGACAACCCTCCCGCCCAAGCCGGGGAGCGGGCGGGCCCGCCCATACCAGCAGCGCATCGCCCTAGGCGTTAGCGCTGAAACCGCGGACGGCAGGCGCCGGATCAAAGCGCTGAAGGCACGGCTTGAGCAGCAAATCTTCTCGGGAACCTTTGATTGGGGCAACTGGAGCGAGGCCCACCGCCCCCAGTCCGCCAAGACCATCGCCGAGCTGGTGGCCGGGTTGGAGCAGCACCTGGCCGCAACCAAGTCGCTCGAGCCCTACACCTGGAAAAACGCCTACCAGCAGGTTTTTCGCTTGCGCTTCACTCAGCAGGATGAGCAGCTCACCGTTGAAAAGGTGATCGGGGCGCTGGCAGCCAGTGCGCGTGAAAGCTCGGTGCGCAAGCGAGACTTCACCGCCCTATCCGCCCTGGCGAAGTTTGCCGAGCTGGATGTTGACCTCACCCCCTACCGCTCCGGCTACAGCCGAAAGCATGTAAAGCCGCAAGACCTCCCAACCGACCAGCAGATCGTCGATCTAATCGATGAGCTTCCACAACTCCATCGCTGGGCTTGTGGAATGCTGGCCACCTATGGCCTGCGCCCCTCAGAGATTGCGGGTTTGGAGTTTGGCGAGAACGGCACCATCTACGTTGCTGCTGAGCGCAAGACCGGGCGGCGCCCAGCCAGACCCCTACCGCTCGATTGGTTTGATCGCTGGCAGTTAGCATCTCGGCCTGAGATCCCCTGGGATCTAACGAAGCCCACCAACGTGGCGCACACCTTGCGAGCATTTTTGCTGCGACGGGGGTGGATGTTCAAGCGTTATGCCTTCCGGCATTGCTTCGCCCGTCGCTGTGCTGAGCGTGGGATATCTGCCAGTGTGGCCGCTCGGATGATGGGCCACACTGCAGAGGAGCATGAGCTCACCTACAGGGCTTGGATTGGTGAGTCTGAGTGGATGGAGATGTTTGACCAGCAAGCTGGTAGCTGATCACTTCTCAGCCCAAGTAGCGGCCACCTTGGCATCAGCGGTGATGGGTACGGCTACCACGATTTGGTTAGCAGCATCCACCATCACCCGCTCCACCACAGTCTTTGCAAGTTCTGCACCATCAGTAGGACCTTCAGCGAGAAGCTCGTCGTGGATGCTATTGACCAAATACCAGTCAACCAAACCAGCCGCATCAAATGCCTTACGCAACCTTCCCATAGCCAGCTTTAGGCAATCGGCCCCTGTGCCCTGGGTTGGTGAATTACTGGCGGTCTGTGCTGTCATAGATCCATAGGCCAGGGTGCGTAGACGGCCTCCCAGTGTCCGAGTTTCATACGTCGGAGGGGCACCATCAGGATCATGCTCAAAGGCACGCTTTAGATCCCAAAGCTCTTTCTTGATCTGGCTGTGAAAATCAGCAATGCCGGTGTAAAGACGGAAGAACGCATCCCGCGCTTGCTCCGCCTCCGGTAATGTCATTTCAACATTAAATGCGGTTTTTGCATAATCTTTCAAGGTCTCTGCCCCGGCTGCATAAATAAGGCTGAAGTTGACCGCCTTACTAGCCTGCCTTTCGTCCTTAGTTACGGCCTCGATACTCTTGCCGGCTATAGCAGAACCCGTAAGCTTGTGCAGGTCAGTGCCCTCGTTAATGGCCTGGATCATGGTTGCATCACCCGATAAGGCGGCCATGATCAGCATTTCCACTGAGGTGTAGTCACAATCCACAAAGGCATTGCCTGTTTGTGGTTTCACGGCATCACGAATGCCAGCCTTTTTACTTGGATTTTGCGCGTTTGGTTTTTGCGAGGTAAGCCTTCCTGAGTCAGCACCGATCTGATCAAAGTTCGCGTGGATACGACCGGTGGCAGGGTTGATGGCCTTCTGATAGGTAATGAGCTGCTTGCACATAGTCTCCAGCTCTTTCCAGCGGAGATAGGTGAAAATCAGTTCTGGCGGATCGGCAAGGAGCTTTAGGACCTGCTGGTCGATGGAATCACCAGGTATTTCGATTCCCACTCGCCGGAAGAACTCACCAACCTGTTGCGAGCTGCTCAGGTTCACACTCGGGCGGCCGAGCAGATCACGTTGGATGCGCTGGCCGGTTTTCTCCAGCAGCAGAGCGCTGGCCTCATTCAGAAGCTGCGTGTAGGCCACCTTGGTCTCTTGCTGACGAGTGGCAAGGTTGCTTTCAAGCGTTAGCCGGTCCAGATACATCCCGATGTAGCTCAGCTCAGCGGTGGCATGGACACAACCGAACTCGATGCCAGTGACGTTTTTCAGGCCATGGCCCGTCTTTGGCTTGTCGCGCAGGATCAAGGCCAGCTGGCCGGGATAAACCGATCCATCCGGGCGGGTCATCCCATTGCGCAGCATCAAGGAAACCAGGGTGTCGGCTGCGGCATAACGAAGGGCCTCCGGGTCCCCGAGCTTGTCGGCCCAGCGGCGGCCCTCTTCGTGCTGCTCGTCCTTTGACACCCAAACGCCGAGCAGGGTGCCGGCGCACCACTGCAGGCTGGCAAATAGGGAGGGCTCATCCTCTTTGCCTGCATTGAGAATCCGGTGAGCTATCTGGGTGTCGAAGATCCGCTCCCTGGGGAACAGGCCCAGGGCCGCACAGAACTGCAAATCAAATTTCAGGTTGTGCCCAACCAGGATCGGGCGATCCGGTGACTCGAGGAATGCCTTCAAAGGCAGCAAGGCCTCGGGGCAGGGCTTGCGCACCATCGGGTTGATGGTTGGATCACCGGGCTGCCAGTCCCGGAGCCCGGGCACCAGGGCGGTTAGGTCGACGATCCAGGCGCTGCCATCTTCACAACCGAACTGGGCAATTACCGCATGATTGCGGTGAGGGCATAGCCCGGTGGTCTCGAGGTCAAAGCCGACCGCCTTCTCGTTGGCCAGGCTGCTGATCATGTGGTGCAGCCCGGCGGCGGTACGCACCATCACCGGATCACCTTTCAATAGGACATCCCGGGCGGCCGGTAGGTTCTGCGACCACTCCCCTTGGCTTTTCTTGGTGCCGCATAGACGGGTGCGGATCTGCTGCCGCTCCGCCTGGCCCATAGCGCCTTTGGCCATGCTCGTCTCTGGTTTGGGGTTACAAGTGTAGCGCCTCCCAAGCTGCTATTATTTGGGAGTCGGCCGCAAGGCCGTCTGGAGAATGGGTAGTGCTTTGGCTGCTCTCTCGGTTAGTCAGTCGGGGATCGGAGTGGGGACGCCTACTCCGGTCCCTTGGTTGTATTAGAGCCCAAGCTTTTTACGGAAATCCTGGCTTCGCTCGTGTTCGGCTTCAAAGCGCTCGATTAGCTCGGCAGAACTGATGCCGTAGTCCTGCGCTATCTGCTTGAGCATTAGCACTTGGAGGGTACGAACCTCTGTGGTGTCGCCATACTTTTTTCTGAACTCTCTAGCCTCGGTTGCATCAGCACCGGGGTAAGGCCAGCAACACCCTGAGAAAGGGTTGGGGCCGAAATCGTGGTCTTCAGGCATTGCTCTGATTGGCTTTGGTTTGGGGGGTGCCGGATTAAGGCTCCGGCGGGCCTTGTAATTCACAGCTCATTTATGTCCACGACCCGCTGCCACTGCAGGTTTGGGCCGAACTCCCGGTTCATTTCCGTAGCAATGAACGTGCTGCGGCCGTCGATCCCTCGCCGATCAGCCATCAGAGCTAGGTAGGTGGCGTAGCTGTTCATGGCCGCTGGAGTGGGATTGCGGAAGGTGCTGCCCACAAACCACGCCGCTAGGGGCTCACGGCCTGCTGCTTCTTTGAACCGATGCCACGCCCAGCCCGGCATCAGCCCACGCTGGAAAGCCGTTTTTCGCAGCTTGTGGAACTGAGCCCGGAGGCGCGACTCGGGGGGCTCTGTGGCCAGGGCGTCAGCCTGGCTGATCAGCTCCACCAGCGGGCCGGTATGGGCCAGGACGGCCTTACGGAAGTCATGCTCACAATGGGGACACAGCTGGGTGAAATTGGGCAGCACCGCAGCGCAGTCCGGGCATACCTTCACCGGGTTTCCCTCCCCTCCAGGCCCCATCGACTCCTGAGGCATTTGCCGGCGTAGATCGGCGGGGATGTCCTCGAGGCGGGGGTAGGGAAAGCGCAGGCAGTTGCCCGCCTGATCAAGAATCCAACCGCAGTCCTTTTCATCCCACGGCCGGGCGATCCTCCCGATCTGTTGGATATGTAGGGCCTGGCTCTTGGTGGGGCGCATCAGCAGGCCTACCTCCGCGGATGGGAGATCGAAGCCTGTGGCCAGTGCCATGCAACTGCTGAGCACCATTAGCTCCCGGTCGTGGAGCTGTTGATAGAGCTCAGCCCGGCGGGCGCGGGGCGTTTCACCAGTAACGGTGGCAGCTGGGATTCCTGCCGCGTTGAAGGTGGCGGCCACCGCCTCGGCATGTTCCACCGAGATAGTGAACGCCAGGGTGCGGCGCCCCGGGGTACGGCGCTGCCATTCACGAATGCTGGCCTCCACCACCTCCGGGCGGTTACAGGCATTCACCAGATCATCGGTAGCGAAGTCGCCGGCCAACGTGCGTACCTTCTTCAGGTCGACGCTGGCCTCCGGCAGCACGAAGTAGCGCATGGGGGAAAGGAACCCCATTTCCTGCAGAGCAGCCGGCGCCGGTGCATTCACCTGGGCGGTGTACTGGTCAAACCCCTGCTTCTTAGACATTCGCCAGGGGCTGGCCGTGAGCCCGAGGTAACGGGCCTTCGGTAGGACCTCTCTGGTCTTACGGGCGCAGTTGCTGAAGTCACTAATGTGCGCCTCGTCAAGGACGCACAGCCCCCAGTGGCGACGCTGCCACCAGTCGCGGCGGATCAGGGTCTGCTGGCTGGCGATCTGGACTGGGCGGTCCCGGTGCTCTGGTGTCCCCCCGCGGATGATTCCGATTTCATCCTCAGGGATGCCCATACGGGTGAAGGCACTGAGGGTCTGCTCCGCCAGGGTGTCCAGGGTGATCTGGAACATCACCGGCAGCCCTGCTTCCCAGAAGTCTTTGACCAGACGGGTAGCGACTGCGGTTTTGCCGGAGCCGGTGCCAGCGATAAGCAGCACCGATTTATGGCCGGCCTCAAAGCGATCCAGCACCTGCTCAACGCAAGTTTCTTGATACGGGCGAAGTTCCATTAGGCCAACCCGCGCTGGTAGGTGCAGCGGGCGACCTCTCGCCTAGCGACAAGGCAGCAGTCCTCTTCCGGGTAACCCTCACGCCTGACGACGATCGGCGCTTCAGGATCGTGCTGGTACTCGTCATAAAGGGCGTAACCAAAACCTTTCCAACCGGTTAGCGCCAGTCGGACTTTGCAACGGAGGCGATCGCCTTTCTTGATCAGCGTGGGCATCGTGTTTTTCTCTGGTTTGAAGGTCCCCGCGGAGGGGGCGGTGGTCAGTTCGAGCGGGAGTTCCACAGGGCGTGAAACAGCGCGGACTCGGCCTCTACCTGACTTGTCAACGAACATCCGCCTTCGTGGAAGGTGAACTGCTCAGGAAAATCGGGGTTCTCGCCGCGCTTGAGCACTACCCACCCGTAGTCCGCATCGATGGGATCTCGAGTGATAATCCCCGCCAAGTCCCGGTGGCTGAACCAGCCGAGCTCTTCGTTGACGCCAGGAGAGCGAATGGCATCGAAACGCTCGTCAAACGCTTCGCGGGTAAGGCTTACAGGTGTAGCTGTCATGGTTTGTTCTCTGATTTGAAAGTGCAAAAAGCGGGCCCCCGAAGGGGGCCACAGGTTGCCGTGTTGGCTTCAGTTGTTTGAACTGATCAGAACTCGGCGGTAACAGGGACGGGCTGCTCCTCGGCCACTAGGGCCTGGACCCGGGCGGCACCAGCCCGCGCCTTAGCGGCAGGCTTCAGGACCTCCACCTTCTTCGAGCGCAAGGTGCAAGAAACGTAGTAGGTGCCAGGTTTTCCTTTGATTTCTTCTTTGTCGAAGAGCACCAGGAACACCTGACGGCCCTTGGCCTGCAGTGCGGGTACGTCGAGGCCCATTTTCAAGAGGGCATCGATATCGCGCCTCGACTTAACTTCAGTTGGTACGCCGTTGACATCCACCAACAGCACAAAAAAGCTGTTGCCGTTCTCGAGCTTGATCTGCTTGACCTCGGTAACCAGATACTCGCCGACTTCCAGATCGCCCATCGAGATGGCCTTGCCGCCACCACCACCGGTGCCGGAGGGTTCGATCACATCGATCAGCCGATCTTCATCGCGGGCATCCTCGATTTGCTCGAGGTTGGCGTCACGCAACATCCGCACGGCGACCTTGAACCGATCGCCTGTTTCAGCGTCCTTCAGGGATGCCTTCCACAGGCTGATCTCCCGACCGTCGCTGGTCTTGATCGGTTCACGCTCAAGGTCGCCCTTGAGCTCACCCACTTGGAAAGTCTTGCCGCTGAGCTCAACCGGGGTCTTGGTGTCACCAATGACGAGCACAGCACCGCCGTCGCCATCACGGGCAATGCGAGGCATTGCAGCGTTTTTGGGAGCACCGTTTTCGATCAGCACGGCGACGGCCCCGGGGGCCTTGCTGCCGTCTTCCACGAACAGGTCAACGCCGACACGCTCGGCAATCGTGAGGATGCTGGTAATAGCGGCAGTGGCGTTATCGGTGAAATCACCCTCGCCGTAGGCATCGGCAACCTCGTCGACAACCTCAAGGAGGTCGGCGGCGTTGTAGCTCGCCCATTTGCCGTCGGTTGCGCCCACTGGTAGCGCAGCCATCTTCAGCGCGTCCACAAGGCCGCGTTGGTCAAATAAATGAACAGGCATGAGTCTCTGACTGGTTTGTAGGCGGGCCTTAGCGATCTAAATGATCTGGCCCGCGCTCAGTATAGCGTGATAAGTCTGGCTTAGACGAGTTGCGCCGCAAAAGTCAGCAGGCTTTTTGGGAATGCGTTGCGGGTGCCGTCCTCGAGCTCCACCACAAACTTGGGGATGCCCCGCTCCATCAGGTAATCGACAACGACCCCAGCTTTCCGGCGGTCATAGGTATTGGTGACGCGGGTGCCCAGCGGTAGGAGCTCCTGCATCCGCACGAGCTGCTCATCGGGGATGGGTTCCCGCGGGGGCACCGGATTGGTGACAGGTGCAACCTTGACGGCGTTGTAGGCCGGGCTGTTCCGCCTGGTGCGATCTAACCAACCAAACTCGGCTTCTAGCCAGGGGTCGCTATCGATCCAACGGGCAACATCGGCGCTACGCACACCGAGCTCAGTTGCTACCTGGTGGTGGGTAGGCCGGGGGTTGCCACCTCGAGCCAAGCGCTTGATAACCGCTTGAACGGTGCCGACCTCCAAGCCAACGGGGCTAAAGAGGTCCACGACCTCATCAGCCCTGACGATCTCTACTTCCCACCGCGGGTGGCAGAAGTCACTGATCCAATGAACATTGAGCACCTCACCGGGCCGGCGTACACCCCGCAGACGGTGTATGGCTTGATCTAATTCAGCTTCGATCAGCTTGCGGTAGTAGTTGCGGAAGCCGTAGTGAGTCGATTCCCAGCTACTTTCGATGAATAGCCCCCCACCTTCATTACGACTAGCTGATTGGCTCCAGAACCGACGGTGAAAAGTACCTGTGTCCTCGAGTTCAATATCCACCCCATAGAGCAGGCAATAACGGTTCAGGGCGGACACCAGGTTGGTGCCAGGTGCGCCGATGATTACCAGGTCTTTTGCTTTAGCAGCTGAATTGGAGCCCCTACTGGTAGAAAGCCAGGTGAGGGGTTTCCGAGCCTTAGCTACTTTGGTGCGTTTGATATCAACCACGGGGGTATTCTTCGTGATGGCCCCGGTAGCTTTTAGTTCATCCAACAGGATATTGGCCTGTTTTTCTTGCACGGGCTTCCTTGTAAAGCCCATGCGACCAAGGCCAACATATTGCGTGATGCAGATTTCAGCCTGTTCGGCCGGGGCACGTTCCTCAATTACCTCAATGTGCTCACCCAGCCAACCCTCTAGCTCAGTGACAGCACCGGTGCCATCAAAAAAGACTACCTGCCGCACGGCTGGGTGATGGAGAGCCTCGATAAAGCGATCATTAGGGCGCATCAGAAACAGCTGCTCTCCTTCGATCCAGATACGGCCGCGGCCGAACATTGCTTCAAGCAATGGGGTGCACCATGCACCCACCATGGTGGTTTTACTGCTCAATAGTGTTTCTTCAAGAAGGGTTATTTCCATAGCATCCGCTACATCCACCTCACCTTGACGCAGCTTGCTATCGATCAAGGCCATTACCTTGTAATGGGGGATAGAAACCTCCCGATTAGCGGCCAGCATGGCCACCGCCAGGGCATCTAGAACCTTTAGAAAACTGGTATTGATGCGCAGGCGGTTTTCGGGTTGACCAAACTCCATACAGTGTTCCACCAGGTCATCAAGACTCACGATGGTGGTCTGAACCCAGGGCATAGCGGCAGACTCATCAATCATTAGGACAACACCGGGCTGCTGCTTTTCAGGATTTACCCAGGCCTTACCCTTGGCGTCACAGAAGGTAGTGAAGTCCAAGCCTTCAGGCTCGGTAACGTAAGCCGACTCCTTGAGAACAGCTTTTTTATCGTATTTATACCAACCAGCCGTAGCATTACATTCATGCTTAGCTTCGCAAAGGTCACATATGCTAGAGACATTCATGAACATTCCTTTAGAGAAAAGGTATTCGACATCACTCCCCATAGCGCAGTTTGCTTCCATGACGAGTTCATCATCGGGTGTCTCATCTGTAGCTCTAACTAGCCGATCTGAACCATTAAAGGTACGGCCCTGATCTTTACCTCTTAACACTGCCACGCCGAACTCTCGGCCTACGTCCAGGGCACGGCGAGCCACCATCACGATCTGGGCACCACCAAAGGCCTTTGGGTCTGCATGGGTGATGTCCCAGCTTTTACCGGACCCCGGTGCACTGCGATCGAGCACGAAGCGGACGCCTTGCTTCTGGAGTGATTGCAATACCTCTAGCCGCTTGCCTTGAGCAAACTGATAACCCTCACGATCCGGCGGGGTGATCTCCAGTGTGGGGAGCGCTTCTGCACCGCTAACCCAATGAACACCCATCTTTGGATTGGCGAATGTCCGGCGGGGGGCTTTGCCGGTGGTATCGGTCACCAGGTTGTAAAACTGATCCGGGGTGATGCGCTCTACCTGACCGCCATCTTCTGCGCGGACGATCAGACGCTCATCAATATCCAGCCCGGTTTCTTTATGGATCTGTCCCCACCAACCAAAGCGAACGGTGAAGCCATGGGCCCTCAGGAAAGCGGCTGTCGCTAACAGGTTGGTTGGCATGTCGGCGAGGTTCACCACGTCACCGGCGTCAGGCATCAGGAGCACCAGCCGTTCATCCTGGGTAGACGGCATGATCCGGCCGAGCACCCGCAAAAGCTGCTGGCCGCTGGTGGTGAACCTGGCCCCGGGGACGCCAACGGTGGGCACCCCGTATTGCGCGGAAGTCAACGCCGCCTTCAGTGCACCATCAACTGCCCAGACCTCACTGGAGGCTTTATCGGTCCCCCCCTGAAAGACCGGCCACTCGCCCTCCTCACCAAGCCCGATCTTGTGGATGGGGCCTGAAATCCACTTGTATTTGCCGCCATCACCCGGCCGGTCTGGAGCTACCTGGTAGCCAACGATCTGGCCGGCGTCATTGCGGGCGGGGATTAGCAGGCCGGCAGGGCCAACGTATTGACCATCCTCGAGAAACCCAGGGCCCTGCACCCCAGGGAATCGCCGCCCCTGATCGATTGAGCGGAAGCCCTGTTGCTCGAGGTCTGCAACCTGACGACCGGTAAGGCCACGCTGCTCAATCAGGTTGCGGCGGTGGGCGTCGCTGAGCTCAAGCTGTTTGCTCAGGTTTGCATGAAAGGCGGCCCGGGCTGCTTCTGATAGGCCAGCCTCCTTTACCGGGCTAGGAGCCTGCTCAGGTTTTCCCTTCTGGTGTTGACGGGCAGGGAGCTCGAGGGTTTCACCCCATTCCGCGATGGAGTCTCCCCGGATCAGCGATTGGGGGGCCCACAGACCTCCCATTTGACTGCCAAGGTTGCGGATAAAAATCCAACCAGCAGCACCATCCGCCGACGCACGAGCGTGGAAGCAGTCGATGAGACCATCGACGCGTTCCGCACAGCTGCTGCTGCATTTACGGCAAACGGGGCATGGTGCGGAGGCGCTGTAGCGGTGACGGATCGGGACAGACCCCATCAGCCCTCGCGCCAAGCGTTTTGGCAGCGGGGGTGGACCCTGGCGTTAAGGTTGAGCCAGGTCATCAGGGGAGTTGCCTCAGGCAGCTGCGATCCTGGATGTCCTGCTCTGTGGGGGCCTTTCGAGGTTCCCTCTCTGGTTTGACAGAGAACCCCGTGGCGCTGTTAGTTGCCGCGGGGTTTTTGGCGTATGGGGTTTGGGTTTTCACAGGCCCTGCTCTGGTTTGGGTTAAGCCGACGACTTGATAAAGCGGCAGCGCAAAGTAGCCGGCCCATGGGCCAGCGTCGAGCACCGTAAGTCGCGGTTGAGGCTTAGTCGGCGTCGACCTTGGCTTCGTCACCAGTCCTACCAACCATGGTCTGCTCGTAGGCAGCGACGAAGGTGCTCCAGTCCACGTCCAAGAGGGTCAGTAGGCGATTCGTCAGGGTCAAGGGCAACGAAGGCTGGGTGCGGCCGCTGACGATGCCACGGAGGGTGGAGTCGGCCATTGGGATTGCACCAGCGATGTCAGCGGTCTGCATCCGCACGCGACGGAAGAGGCCACGGAAAGTGGTGCCGGTCGCGGCGACTGTCTTGGGGTCAAGCTTCGCCAGCTTTTGGTCCCGCACTTGCTTTAGGCGCATGGCGTAAAGCTGGGAGACGACTTTTAAGGCCCCGGGGTTATCGAGAGCAGCCTGCGAGCGGGTGGCCGGCATAGACGTCGATCCTGGTTTAGATCAGAAGTATAGCGTCACTACGCTAACCGTCACCTCCATCCCCGTAAGGGGCAGTGACTCCGTCGGGTCCCGCTAGGATCTTTAGGTCACACTTCCGGCGTCGCCGGAGTGACAGCAAACCGGAGTAGAGCCATGCCAAGAGATGTCGAAACCTTCCTCAGCGTTGAAGCCACGGCTGAACGACTAGCGATCAGTCGTTCAGTGGCCTACCGAATGGTGGATCGCGGGCGAAGCGGGCAGGACGGGGGCTGGCCCGCGGGAACGTGGCTGATAACCACCCCAGGCCAAGAGAGGCAGCTTGTACGCGTCCGCTGGGAGCGCTTGCTGAATCACCTCGAAAAGGAGAGCATCCCGACCCCGGTGTTTTGAACACCGTTGCCCCCTATCAGGAGCTAGCTAAATCTGTTTCCCTAGGGCTTGAAAACCAGGACGGGCCCTAGCTAGGAGTGGTCGCCTTAAACAGCCGCTCGGCTGCCAGACTTTAAGCGCCGTCTTTAGTGCCAGGGTGTCCATACAGCAAACCAGACCCCTGAGCACCCTCGAAACACTTTTGGCCGGGGCACTCCCCTCAGTAGGCGCTGCCCCGGATACCCCCGCAGCGGCAACGGCAATCGCTGGAAAGTTGGCCGCCACCGTTGATCGCGCCAAGGGTGGACCCGTCACCAGGGCATTCGAGAAGCTCCTCCCCCCGCAGGATCGATACCAGGCCAATGGCATCGTCGCTGGCACCTTCACCGGCGATACCCTCACCACCCTCGACGGTGAAGCATTCCCGGCTACCCCAGCCCCTGTCCTTCGTAAGTGGCTGGCCAAGCACCCTGAGGCCTGCGAGCGGCCTGCACGGTGGATCGTTTACCCACGCACCCTTGACGGTGGATTGGCCTTCTATGTGCTCGGCCAGCGGCAGACCATGGCCGGTGAGACAGAAGCCCAGCTCAATCGACAGATCGATCGCTTCACCATCACCGGCACCCTGCTCAATAGCCGCGGCCAGCGCAAGCAAACGTGCATCCGCATCTGCCGTAACGCCCCAACACCTAAAGGACAGAAACGGCATCCCGACTGGTCGCAACGACTGTTGTTCCTTGCTGGTCTGCCCCCCGCTCCTACCAAAACCTGGTGGAACACGGACGTTCGTATCCAGGTCCAGCGGATCGGCCGCGAACTGAAAATCCTGGCCCTAGAGAAAGTCGGCACGGCTGCCACCCACCAGGAGATCCCCCTAGGTAACGGTGTCCTCCCCTGGCCATGGAAGCCAAGCAGTCAGACCATCTGGCGCCTCTGCCAACGAGAGGGCCTGGCTGCCTTCACCCCATGGCCCTGCAGTGATGACGAGGCCGATGGCTTTATCCGTCATTACCTGGCCGTGATCGATTCCCTGTTAACGGACATCGCCCCAGCAGCCCTGGGCCGGCAGGCCGGACGCGTCGACCCGGATAAGCGCAAAGAACTGACGAGCATCGGCCAACGCCACATGGACCTGCTCCGCCAATGGCTGGCACGCACAAATCAGTTCTTGAAGGGCCTCGAACCCACTGAACGCCAAGGCATAACCGCAGCGCATCAGCTCAAGCAACGACTGGTTGCTGCGATGGTGGTCGACCTCGACGGGGTGCTTCAAATCGAGGGCACGGGCCTCGAGCGCCGCTTCTGGTTTCAAGAGTGGCCGGTGCGTGGTCACGCTGCCCGCGTACTAATAACCAACCTCCCCATTACTCAAATCAAACTCCCGGTTACACCGACGCCCCCCGTAGAACCTGAAGTAGCAGCACCGCCAGCTGCCAAAAAGAAGCGCACGGTGAAGCCAAAGACCACAGATGAAGTGATTGATCAACTCTTTGCCCAGGCCGCGGCAGCACGATGGCCCCATCAACTACTACACCTACGGGTTACAGCGGCTATCGACCAGTTCCTAACGAATGAACTCCGTTAGACTTTCGGCGTCAGCAAATGCTCTTTGTGACTTTCACACTCACAGAATCCAACCCCTTCGAGCGGGCCACGGTGAATGCAACTCGAGCGGTACAGATGACTGGGAACGAACCAGAGAAGGCCAAAGCTAAGTTCTTATTTGCACAGCACAGGGGGGCGCCAGATTTGCTCCTAGCACCCGATTAAAGGTCCTTATTCCCTTCGCCCGCCGTTAATCTATACAGCTGAGTGGATGACACCCAAGAGCGCCACTAGATAATTCAAGATAATTGCTTCTTAAACCAGAGATCCACAATGAGCGATATCGTAAACGCCATGCTCCAGGCGGCGGGTAGGCATCCCATCCCAACCAAGGCGGAACAGCTCCACCTCGGCACTTTGATCCAAGCGGGCCGTCAACCTGATGCCTCGCCTGGACAGAAACGAGCCGGCGCTCGCGCTCACAAGCGCCTGGTAGAAGGAAACATGCGCTTAGCGATCAACATCGCTAAGTCCTTCAGGCGTCGATCATCTGGCACTGCACTGGATTTTGCTGATCTGATTCAAGAGTCAGCATTAGGCCTTAACTTAGCTGCCAATAAGTTCGACCCAAGCCGGGGATATAGCTTCAGCCCGATGGCGACCTGGTGGTGCCGCCAAGCGCTCGCACGCGCAATAGTTACCCAGGGTCAAACGATCCGCACATCCCTCAGCATCAAGTGGAAGTGATCCGTCGCTGGAGATACCACCCTACAGGTCAGACCTTGGCCAGTTTCTGTGACCAATGGTGCTACCTAGAAACCTGGGTCAAAGAATTGCTCCACCTCGCGCACCAGGCCACCGTCCGCAGCCTGGATGCACCCGCTGTTCTTAAAGATGAAAAAGGCGCAACTACCCTCGACCTGATTGCTGACGAAAAAAGTCAACCGCGCCTTACGGAGTTGGATTTGGAGTGGGCGATGTCCCTGCTAGAGGCCACATCACCTGACGAGCTGGCATTAGTGCAAGCCTCTCTGGTAAAGCGCAACATTGATCTAGCCAAGGCCGCTGGTATATCCCGCGGCAGCATGAAAGAGCGCATCAGCAAAGCAAAAGGGAAGCTGGCCGCTATCGCTGGGCCCACCGCACACGAACTCGTTACGGCCGCGTAACTCCCTCTGCTAAGGCCAACAACAGCCCCTCCGCCTGCTCCCTCTGCCCTTGGTAGTGGCCTTTGGTGACGCCATACCTGAAGGCCACCAGCATGGTGCTCAGCTTTAGAAGGCCGGCCTGGTCGACTGCCTCAAGCTCCTTACGTTGCACCCAGACCCGACCCTTCTTCCAATCCAGCAGCTTGGCCACGTCGTTGTCGTCCTGATCGCTCAGGGCGGTAAGGATCAATAACGGGTGCAACGCTCCCACCAACCAACCCGCCACCTCCCAGGGCTTCTCCCCCGCAGTAAGCATCACCTGGGCCTGCTCCAACAAACGAGCTGGGCGACCCTCTTTGATGCAGTCGGTGAGGTCGCGGGTGGTCGCCACCGCTTGGCCCAGCAGCTCACGAAGCATGGGCACTGTCACCGTTTGGCCGGCCGCCAGCAAAGGCCCCAGCTTGGTGAGCTCTGATCGGATGCGGCTTTGATCGCCACCCGTCAGCAGCGTCAGCTCATTAACCAAGGCAGGTTTCACCTCGAGGCCAAGCTCAGCAACAAGCGCCTTGGTGGCATCGGTTTGCTTGCCGAATTTCCACGGTGGGATGCGGACGAAATCATGGATGTCCCGCTTCTTCACTCGATCAAGGATCGGCTTCAACGCTGGGTTGGCACCTACCTCAGCGTTAGCAACGGCTACCACCTGAAGATGCTGCACCTTGCCCTTCGCCCAAAGATCTCCAGCCTCCAGGGCAGCCGCGAGGTGGCCCACCACGGCGGCGTCCTTCAGGGATTCAATCCCCTCAAGAATCACCCAACGAGTAGGGCTAGCCCCCAACGGCAATGGCGGGGTGCGCAGAGCGGACCACGCTGCCCCCAGTTGCGTCTTATCCGCTAGGTCATGGCGACTGGTGCTCAGCAGCTGCTCAGCAGCAGGGATCCCCTGCAGCATTTGCAGCAGATGGGACTTCACTGAAGCTTGATCATTCCCATGCAATAGCTGAATGGTGAAGGTCATTCGGCTCGCCTCACCAACTTGATTGGGCGACCAAGTACGGCACTGAGGGCCTTACCGGCCGCTGGTGCCAATGCCGCCAGGCTCGCCGGGCCCACCACCACAAGCTCACTGTCACTCAGGTTGAGGAACGTGGCTGCTTCGAGCTTTTCTCGCACCCTCCCTGCCGGCAGCTTGGAAAGCAGGCTTGCCCAGGCATCAGGCCCGACGGGAGCGGCCGGTGGACTGGCCGGGGCCGGCGCCAGTGCACAGGCTGGTTCCTCGCTCGCTTCCTCAGCTACAACCACCCTGGCGGTCACCACAGGCGCCGCTACGACCGACGGGGCCACAGGCTGGGCCTGACTGGCCTCCATGATCACGAGGTCAAGCAAGGTGGCACCCCGCAACGCACGGTTGTGATTGGCCTGCATCCCCCTGGCCACCACCTCAGCAATGACCTGCAGCTCGGGGTAGCTACGCCGGCCCGCCAATGCTGTGATCCGGTGCTTGCCGGCCGCTGTGGCCTCGAGACGACCATCGGCCGCTGGCACCAACTGCATCAACATCACGTCACGCACCCCCCCACGAAGACCAGCCAACACTTCATCGACTTGGTGGCCGCGACTCAACATCTCCCGGGCGTCCTCCAACGCACTCAGCAGGTCACCCTTGAGCAGGTTGCCCAGCAACGAATGCTTGAGCGGCTCGGGGATCGCACTCGCCTGCTCCCAGACATCTTCTGTCGCTATCGCACGACCTAACACCCGTAGCTGACCAAGCAGCGACTGGGCATCACGCAACCCACCATGACTGGCCCGCGCCAGCTCAGCTAGCGCTGTCTCGGTAATGACAATCCCTTCCTCCTCACAAATGCCTTTCAGGTTGGCCTGCACCTCATCTGTGCTCAATGGCCTGAAGCTCAGCTCCTGACAACGGCTACGAATCGTCTCCAGCACCGCATTGCGCTCTGTTGTGGCCAGCACAAACACCACCCCCGCTGGTGGCTCCTCCAAGGTCTTCAACAACGCATTGCTAGCCGCAGTGCTCAGCTGATGGCACTCATCGATCACGACCACCTTTGTTCTGGCACGGATAGCTCTGGTAGCTACAAACTCGATCAACTGACGGATCTGGTCAATCCCACCATTGCTCGCTGCATCGATTTCAAGGATGTCGGGATGATCACCCAAAGGGATCTGACGGCAGTTACCGCAAACCCCACAAGGCTCAGGTCCACTGCCCTCTTCACAGTTCAAACTCGCAGCCAAGATCCTCGCCGTCGATGTCTTGCCCGTACCAGCCGGGCCCGTGAACAAATACGCCGCTGCAACCATCCCCCGCTCAAGGGCACTGGTAAGCGTGGCCTTCAATACCGACTGCCCCGCCAGATCAGCGATCCGCCTCGGCCGATACTTCGCCGTTATCGCTCGCTCAATCGCTGGTGCAGGGATGCTTTTCTTTGTGCTCACTTGATTGCTCCAACTGTTTGCTTGATTTCGATAGCGCTCTCCACTCGACGAGGTTCACCGCTCATTGGTGCCAACACCCCATCAGCCGCTTCACCCTTGGGTGAATGCGTCTTCAGATAAAAACGCTCTAACTCGCCGTCAGACCAGAAACTGATATCAACAGTTCCGTCCGGCTCGCTATTAGTGGTCAACGCCTTCAGTAACGCCACCAACCGCGACCCATTAACGATCCGCACTAACTCAGCCTTCGGTGCCGCTACCCATGGCACCACCACCGCTCCGCCAACATGAAGCGTGCTCGGGACTTCGATAACGAGCCCGCTTTCCCCAAAGGCCAATGTCCAGTTGGTGTCACCATCCCTGGCATAAGCCTCGAGAATTGATAAATCAGCTAGCAGCGCTCGCAACCCACCAAATGTTCGCCGGTTCAATGCCAACGATCCGGTTACCTTCTCAGTGCTCGCCGATGGCTTAGCTGCCCGCAGCTCATCCAACATCTCTGGCAGGGCAATCGGATCATCTGCCTGATTCACCGTTACCCAGGCATCCTCTCGGGCAGCCTTAGGGCATAACCGGATAGGCCCAGCCTCCGGTAACTCCACTATCCACGGCTCCACCCCACCAAAGGCGCCGACAATCGCTTGCGCATGGGTAAGGCTCGCGGCAGACACTGCCACCGTGCGGGGCTCCTCTGTCCAACCAGTGTCAAAGCCAAGATCCACATCAGCCCACAGCTCACTGCGGATACCCCACGAAGCATTAGCCGAAAACACTGACACCACGTCAGCTGCAACCGTTATCACCGCGCTATGCAGCGTGCTGGTCCCCTGCTCCACACTGGAATGGGCGGCGGTGCCACTGCTTAGCAACGACACCAGCCGGGGCCGCGGCACCTGGAACTCTTGGATAACACCGCTAGCTAAAACGGGGTCTGGCACCCATTCGGGGGAACAGAACAACCCGGTAGCACCATCGGATAACGGCCACTCGAGACGATTGCGCTTGCAACCATCCTCGAAGAACTGCCCAGTGAAAACATGCCGGTCTTCAGTCTTGGGGTCAGGCTCGAAGCACAGCTGTAGCTGCCACCCCTTGCCCTTGTACGGCGCCAAAAACTTGCTGAACACCTCCAGGTCCACACCAATCGAACCCTCTGCTGCGACAACGGCATCACAGCTCAAATAGGCGGTGCCGAGCGGTGTGGTGTAGGTGAGCCCCAACCCATCGTCCTTGGCCTCTAGGAGGGCATGGCGGAAGCTGGAATAACTATGCCCCTGTCCCCAACGGACCAAGGCTGTAACCGTGGGCTTGAGGGCCCCCACGTCAATCGTGAAATGCAAAGTGGCCCGCTCCGGTCTGTGAACCAACCAACCCATAAGGTCGGTGGTGATGCAAGTGTAGCGCCATAGTGGGCACAGTTCAAACCAGGGCCCGGTGCTTCCACGTTTCAAAACCAGGCGAGAACAACGCGATGGCCGGCGCTTCTACAGCGTCGATAGCCACTGTCTCCCCAGCGTCACCACCGTGTTGTCCGCCACTGAGGATCAGGCATGGCTGATGGCCTGGCGGGAGCGGATTGGTCATGTCGAGGCTGATCGCATCTCCGCTGAGGCATCAGCACTAGGCACCCGCACCCATGCCCTCGTTGAACGGCAGCTGCTTGAACGCTTCGACCATCAACAGCTCAACCTGCTCGAGCCCGTAGAAGGCGAGCTTGGGGGTGAGGACCAAGACCTCGCCCGTGCCTTTCAACCCTGGTTAGAGCAAGTCGAAGACTGCCTGCTCACCGAAGGAACGGTTTGGCATGTCGACGAGCATGGCAAGGGCTTTGCTGGCAGCTTCGATGCCCTGGTCCGTTGGCGTGGTGAGCTCTTTGTCGCTGATTTCAAAACCACCCGCAAACAGAAGTACCGGGGGGACTGGGGCAAAGCCGCTACCCAGATAGCGGCCTACAGCCAGGCAATCCAACAGCGGTATGGGGTCCCCGTGAATCGAGCGGTGGTGGTGAGCGTTAGCCGAGGTCGATTGAAGCTTGATACCCACCGTTTTGAACCGGATGAACTGGCCCTGTACTGGGAAGCCTTCAAGACCCGGTTGGAGGCATACGAGCAGGGCCTGATCATCGATTGAACCCATCAAAGGCTTAGAGGGATAGGCGGGAACTAATGGAACGGTTTAGGGGGCTTGAAGGCCCCCTTTCTCGTGCAAACCCACTGCGCTGGAACAATTCTTGCAGTAAAGCCCTTTTACTATTAACGCACCAACTTCTCAGACTTATTTCTTGTACGCTTTTTTCTTTTGGTTTTTTTATGGGAGTCTAGACGCCTGAGGAATCGAAGGCGTCTATTCTTCCTTGGCCGTTAATAGTAAAAGGGCTTTACTGCAACAAATACACCGGCACAAGGGGTCTCAGTGAGTCTCATTTGAGAATCCTGAGACAAGTAGCCCTCCGGCCCAAATCGCTACCGACCTAGCTAGCCCGGTAGTAGCAAAGGTTTACGCAGCACACGGCCGCCCCGGTTAGCGCCCAGCTGGCCACCCAACAGGGCCTGGCGCCGATCGCTTGGCAGCCTTGGGCAAATCGGAACTCGGGTTCCGATTTGGCGTCGTCGGCGTTGTTGCTGGTGGTGGTGTTGGTGCTGCACCCTGCACTACTACCCCCGAGCGAAACCCCTAAAAACCCAGTAGCAAATCACCCCCCCCTTTGAGAGTGATAATCATTCTCACGGCTAACCCTTGGCGTCGTGTCGCGGGGTCATATCCCGCTCGCCCGGCCGCGTCACGCTCCCCCGCCAGGAGCCCCCAGGAGGGGCCTGAGAGAGAGGGGTGGTAAGACGCAAACGGATCAGCCGGATATGCCGCGTGACGAGACCAAACAGCTGTTGGGCACTGGAGCGTGACGCCTCCCGCATCAGCAGGGAACGCCGGCACAGGGTCGCAGGGCCGCTGGCCAATCCAGCTAGCGCCCGGCCGCGTCACGCACCCCCGCCCCCACCAGCAAAAAAGCCCCCAGGCCACACGGCCCAGGGGCTGGTAACTCGGCGATCGCCGCGGCCTAGGCCGCTGCCTCCCCTGGGTGCTGCTCAGGGGGCACCACGAGCACGGTCTTGCCGTTCTTTTTGATCAAGGCGGCAGACTCCCGGCGCTTGGCACCTGACGGCGTAAATGGCCCCTGACCGAGCATCCCCAAAAAGCGCTCCCGGACAGCGGAGGGGCTGGTCCGCCAGAACAAAACGCCCTTCAGCATGGCCACTAACTCCTCTGGTGTTTTCTCGAGGTCAGCCGCCAGACGCTTGAAACACTTGGCTTCGCCCTCGGTGAGGGGCAAGGTGATGGTCAGTGCCGGGGGTGGTGCATCAGCAACCTCAAGGGTTGGCGCCGGGCCAGCCGCATCGGAGCCGATGTAGTTGACGATCGCCTTGAAAGAAGCGTCAGTGAGGTGGATGGTGCCCGTCAGGATTTTGTAGGCGTTGTCCGTTTCGATATCGAGGACTTCGGCGAGGTCGCTGGTTTTGAAGCGGTGCCTCCGCATCGCCTTACGGATGAGTTCGAGGGTCATTGAGCTCAGCTCTGGTTTAAGCCAAAAGAGTAGCGCTGGCTTGGATCTTTGTCTAGGCGGTGGTTAGTGAGGCTTGCTGGGACGAAAACAGAGGAATAGGAAGCTCCTTTTCGCTGAGAACGGTTGCGCTGGAACAATTCTTGCAGTAAAGCCCTTTTACTATTAACGCACCAACTTCTCAGACTCATTTCTTGTACGCTTTTTTCTTTTGGTTTATTTGTGGTACTCTAAATTTGTCGAACAGACAAATTTATTCTTCCTTGTCCGTTAATAGTAAAAGGGCTTTACTGCAAGAAATGCTGCCCTGCAAGGGGTCTCATTGAGTCTTATTTGAGAATCATGAGACTTTGGTTGGCTTTGGCCTAAAGCGCCCCTATCGCTACACCTTTAGCTAGCCCGGCCTTTAACAATTCAATACCAACCGTTTCCTTAGCTCTCGGCCGCGGCCAACAACAGTTCATTCACCCCAAAAGCTTCCACCCAGCCCTGCGAAGCCATCCAATAACCAACGCCCTCCAGGCAAAGCTGATACTCCAGCTCTGCAGCCAACCGCTCACCGACCTCAGCCGACCCCTCACCGGGCCTTAGCCCTTCCCCAGCTAGCCACTCCACCGCTAAGGGCAGCATCTCTTCAAACTTGATCTCGCTGGCCGCATACCCAGTCGGATCAGCGGCCCACGGGTAAAACACCTTCGCCCACCGCTCTCCTTGTTCAGTCAGTTCCGAGTGCCCGGAATACAGCTCAGCCACCTCACGGGCTAGATCCTCGACTACCGGCAAAATCACCTCCCTGATCCGCCAGTCCAGTTCATTCACCCGCGGGTCATTAGCGATCCAACGATCCGGCCTGTCACAGATGTGCTCTGTAATCGCCGGGCAGGCATAACCCGCCTGGGTGCCGTTGTGCTCCGCGTAGCCGGCCTCTTCATCCTCGAGCAACCCATGCAGCCAGAAGATCTGCTCAATCACCGGGATAAACGCCCACGCTGGTGAGAACTCCCATACCCCGGTAACTAGCCGGCACCGGTGCTGAAGCACCCACCCTTGAATCAGCTCCAGATCGTCTTCTGTGAGTTCAAACGCCACCATCGGGTGCTTCCCCGCTGGCCATGCCATCCGTCTGGCCATCACGCAATGGCCATGGCCGCTGGCACCGGTGGCCTGAAACAGCTGCCACCAGGGCTTGAGGATCAAGTCCCCAAAATCAGCGCCAACGCCATTCCCATTGGTCAACGTCGGTAGGCCAACCTCGAGCACGCCACAAAGCAGGTCTTCTTCAACGAGGGAGCGCAGGAATCGACCCATCTGGTGCGGGTCCCATAAAGCTTCACGGGCCACACGCTCTGGCCAACCCTCGGGCTGTAGCTCCATGGTCAGCTCAGGCTGTCGCTCTCTGATCAGCTCAGCGCCACCGCGCAGCCAACGCATCACGACACCAACTGCACCTTGACCAAAGAACCACCGGGCCCGCCCCTCTTCGAGCTCAAGGCCCTGCAACACCCGGGTGGCATCATTCCAAAGCACGGTGGCCAGAGGCTTACTGATGCCCAGCTGTGAGCCTCTCAGCTTTGCCAGAGCAGGCGGGAGCTCAAAACCATTGTTCCGCCTACAGATCGAGCTAGTAGCCCGCCCCGCTTGCCTTACCCACCGCAGCAGGGCATCAGCATCACCAGGCATAGCAATCGTTTCCCGCCAGAGCGTCTCGAGCCGTTTGATGTAGCCAACACCATCTATGTCGGGTGGGTTCCATAGGCGCTCGGGGCCATAGCCCCACGATCGCCAGGTGGCATCAGCCTCTCGCATCCCCTGGGGGGTTAGCTCGAAGTAAACCGGGGCAATCTCATACTCCTGGCGATCCCGCTCACGTATCACTGCTAGGCCGTACTGCCGGACGCGTTCGCGGTCCTCCTCTTCTAGAAGCCAGCTATGGCCGCGTTGCTGCCAGATACTTGGGAAATTTCCTACAGCGTCCAACGTTCGCCATCTCTGGTTTAGGTCAAAAGACTAGCGCCGCAACAGGCCCGATGGTTACAGGTGGTTCGAGGGTGCTAAGCCGCTTGAGCAATGCTTTATCGAGTGCTGCGTCAGCAAGGGAGCTCTTGAGGCGGGCGCCCTCCTTCTTGAGTTCCTCCAGGCGTTAGGGCTCTGTAGCTTTAATTCCCCCACACAGATGCCGCCAGCGGTACTAGGGGCGCTGGAACCTACAGGGTCTTGGAGACATTGGCGCTGGTCTAGTCCGCCAATTCCTGGGACGCTTTGACACCACCGTCTCGGTGCTCTAAGCGCTGCAGGGAACCCCACCCCCAACGGCCAGCCGTAGTGAGGTGACAAGGACGCCCCAACGGGCGCATGGCTAGATCCTTGACGCAGCGCGAGGACTGGCCATGCCAGTCACACAGTTCATTTGGATGTGCGCCATGCAATTAATTTCTAGGCGGCAAATTCAAGAGGCAGGAAAAGTCCTTGATCAACGGCCATGGAAAATTGCCTCTGGATCTCCTGCACCCTTGGGACGGATTTTGTCAGCCAGCCAGCTTCAAAGTTATGACGCTGCGCCGTTTCACTGAAGTTGGCACTGGTCACAATGGCTTTGGCCTCAGGTGTTGTTGCATCAGCAATAACAATCTTGGCGTGCTGATAACAACGCTCAGCGGACCCAGTGATCAGGCGGCTGTCCACGTAGGCATGAGGTTTTGCGGGCCAAGGCCAGACGTCCCGGTTAAACCATGCTGAGATCGTTGCTAGCGGGTCAGCGCCTAGGCGATCCTCAATCTGCTTGGGATGGAAGAACAGATCGACTCGGTTCAGCTGACCATTGGCTAAGCGATCTGCGATGGAGGCGAACAACGCGCGAAACTCACTGGTGAGGCCGATGTTGTAGGTGGCGATCAACAGGCTGCAGCGCGCTTCACCGATGAGTTGATCCACCGTGGCAAAGGTGTCGGCAGTTTTGGCATGGAGGGGATCCGGGCCAGACCAAACGAAACTCCAGGCGTTTCGCTCTGTTTGAAGTGCCTCTTGCGCATCAGCGAGGCGATCAAGCAGCAACGCCATCAGGCGGGGATGGGCCCCCTCTCGCACCATCTCCACCAGTAGCGGCTCGAGCTGGAGGCGGATCGCTTCGCTGTGAGTAGAGAGCAGTCCCTGCCAGCTGGTGGGCGTGTAGTTCAGACGCCGTAGATCAATCGCTACGCCCCGAAGTGTCTGGGCTGGCAGCGTGAGGCTCATGCGTTGATGAACTCCCAGAAGGACGGATCACCCGTTTCAGGGTCGAATGAAACGGTGGGGCTCACCAGGGCCCGATCGAGGAACTCGTTGCGGATTTCGCAGGAGGTTTCGGCGATCAATTCACAGCCATGGCAGGCGGCGCCGTGGGTAGGGCGAATGTCGAAGGGGTGGTTGGGGTCGTGCTCGGAGCAGAAGGGATCGTTGCTGCAGAGCTGGCCGCGCTCAAAGGCCTTGTCCAGATAACTGACGATCCGCTTGCCGGCCCCAACCAGGCCGCCCAGGGTGCCTTCCGAGCCGGAACTACTGGTGAACAGCAAGATGCCATAGCCAATCTCGCTGTTGGCGTAGATGCGCTCGCGGATAGAGCTGGCGCCATAGCCGCACTCCAGTGCCATCTCCGTGATCAGCAGATGGCTGAGGCTATGCAGCAGCAGGTAAGGGGCTCCGGGGAAGGGGAACTGGACCTCATCCAGTCCGCGTGAAGCCAGCCATTCGTTCTCGAAGGCCTTGGTGAATTGACCAGCTCGCATTTGCACCGGATCACTGGCAGCCCAGGCCTTGATCGTGGCGGGATCGAACTCGATGAAAATCCCTTCCCCCTTGTTCTCACTGGCGGGCACCCAGCGCAGATCATTGGCCAGCGGTGCCCGGCGGTTCACCTTGGTGGTGTCGATCGGTAAGCCGCCGAGGCTGCTGGTGCGAGCCGTGAAGCGGGTGAAGCCCACTAGCGCCTGCACCTCCCGCAGGCGGTGCACCAGCAGCACGCGTTTTATGGCTTTGCTGAACCAGGCTGGCGGGTTGGGAGGCTGCCATTGATCGGCCTCAAAGAGGCTCCCTTCCGCAGAACTGGAGACCCCATCCATCGGGCCAATCAGCAGGGCTAACTCCTCATCTTTGGGTTGGGCTGCCTGGCCGGTGATGCCTCCCCGTTGAGCCTCGATCGTTTGCCAGAGCAGCGCCGGATCCACACCAACGAAGGCGCTTTTGAGACGGGGGTTGAATTTGAGCGCTGCTGATACATCGGCTTCCGCTTCGATCAAGGCGAGGTCGTCCTTGAGTTCGGTGACACGTTTGGCCAGGGAATTTGCTTCCTCCGGCAGAGAGATCACCGAGATGGTTTCGGTGAAGTAAGCGTTGGTGGCAGAACGCACCAGTAGCCGGTTTTGAGTGGGCTCTCCATCGGTTTTGCACTTGTCAGGGTCGCGGGCGTTGCGGCCCAACCAGGGCGTTTGCCCTTGGCAGAGACCTAGGGGGCTCATTTCCGTGACCAAGGCATCAGCGAGCTTGCGGGTTGTGCCGCCCTCTGACTGCACATAGATCTGGGTGAAGTCGTTACCGGTGCCGGCTTCCAGCAGGTAGAGGCGTTCGCTGTTCTTGCAGCCGAACTGGCGAAAGCAGAAGTCGCGCCAGCGGATGTCGCTGAGGTGGCCATGGGGGCAGGCCATCACGAAGCGAACCGGCACCACCGGGTACTTGCCCTCATCGTCTTGATAGGTGCGCCAGTCCGAGATGCAGCCATCGTTGAAGTGCACCAGGGGCCTGGCCCGGCAGGGAATGCCAAAGGCCATCCGCTCGCTCACCTTCTGAGCCACGGACCACTCGGGAAAGCGAAACGCCTTGATTGAACCGCTCACATTTTTGAGCGGATCCACCTCCTTGGGCGGGGTGCGCAGGTCAACCCGGGCCATCCCGGTGGCCTGCCGCACCAACTGCAGCAGCCGCGGCTCGTGGATCAGATCACAACCTTTGTTATTCCAGAAATCCAATCCCCCAATCAGTAGGGAGTAGTCGGGCAGGTCGACCATGGCGCCAGGCCCATAGAGCTGGAGCACCTGGCTTTGACGCGCTTCGCCGAGGGGCGGGGGAGCAGCTTTACGGCGGGTGGAGGCAGGCATGGGGGTGGTGGCTACTGGGCTCAGTCGTCGGCTGTGATTTCTTCCCTGAAGTTCACCATCCGGATCGGAGCAGAAGGCTCCACATCACGCAGGCTCCAGTTGGTGTTGAACTGCTTGTAGCCCTCCGTTTGGTAGATCGGGTCGTTATCGAGGGCTGTGTGCAGCAAACCCGCACCAGCGCCCTTCTCTTCATGGGTCCAGTACTGCAGCTTGGCTTCTGGCTCTTGGGTGAGCTTCCACCAAGCTTCCAGCAGATCGATCACGTGATCGCGAACTTCGGTGGGTAGGTGTTCATCGAGGCTGTCATCGGCAGCGCCTGTGGCAATACAGCGATCCTGCAAAGCCTTGGCGATCTGAGCCTTGATGGCTTGCAGGGCATCAGCTGCCATGGCGCCTTTGGCACCAGCTAGGGCTGGATCGCTGTGGCGGGCCATAGCCACCACCACCCCAGGTAGGCCGCGATCAAGGGCACGGCTGGCAAAGGGTGTGCAGCTGGTGGCCTCCACGTGGCGGTAGAAGGTTTGGTGCCAGTAGGGAAACAGCTCGAAATGGGAGCGATCCCTTGGGCGGTTTGGGTTGAGCAGCACCAGCACTAGGCCCGGCTTGTTTTGCTCCGGGTTGTCGCTGAGCTGGCGGCCAACGCGGCTGGTGGCCTGGATGTACTCGGCGGCGGTTTTCGGTTGGTTGAGCACCACCATTAGACCCAGGCGAGAGATGTCGAGGCCCACCGAAATCATGTTGGTAGCTAGGGCCACATCGAGGTGGTCCTTATCTACGTAGGGCTTGGAGAGCCGATCTTTAGTGCTGCTGATCTTGGCGGTGTTGACGCGAGAGGTGAGCTCCTGCGGTTCATTGGGCCGCTTACGAGTAGCAAAAGGGTTAATGAAGCCCTCCATATCAAGGGCTCGGTTTTTGGCAAATTGCTCCAGCTGGCCACCGAGTTCGTCTTCCAAAATGCTGCGGGTGACACCCAGCTCCTTGAGGTTGGAGAAGTAGCCAAGCAGGGTCATGTAGGGATCGGCTGGGTTGCTTGCACCCATGGCCTTGTTGTCGTTCCAGCCTTTCTGAGCTGCAGCCATCAGGCCCAGGTAGGAGCGCAGCAGGACGCCTTTGAGATTTCGGCCCGGCGCGGAGAGACCCACATAGAGACGGGCCTGGTCTGGATCTTGAATCGTGCGCGAGAAGAAGTTGTCATCACGCTCCGGGCCTGGCGGCGGAAAGATGCGCACCTGGCTGCGGGCAAATAGGGCCTTGATCTGAGCCTCAGCCCTACGCACGGTGGCGGTGGAGGCGATGATCTTGGGCGGCGGCGTGGAGGCGTCTGGACGCATCAGAGCCTCGATCACCGTTTCATAGAGGCCAGCGAGGGTGCCGAGCGGTCCACTGATTAGATGAAGTTCGTCCTGGATGACGAGTGCTGGTGGCAGCAGCCGGCCGTGGGGAATCTTGAGCCCACCAGCCGCCTTCTCAGATGGCCCCCAGAAACCTGCAGCGCCACTGCCGGTGGGCAACTGATAAGTGCTGACATTGCCAAAGAGGGACGAGGTTTTACCAACCCAGGGCAGGGCAGCGAACTTATCGATCGTGGCGATCAGGAAGCAGGGCAGGCGACGGTAGATCTGCTCATCCACCGGCAGCACCGGTAGTGGTGTGCCCTTGTGGAAGGCGCAGGGGCCCATGTAGGCAAATTCCTGTTTGGCCTCTGGCGATCTGGGCTCGCGGCAGTAGATCTCAAGCCGATCGGGATTCTTGGGAGGCAGCAGATGAAACCCCTCAGGCTGCAGGGGTCGGTTGCACCAAGGACAGGTTTCGATTGGGATCGGCCGCTCGCGTTTGCCTGATTTCCAGTTGTTGAGCACGGCATGGGTGGATTGCTGATCGCTGTCGCCCGGACCGCCCAGCTTGTTTGGCGTGGCGGCCTTGCCCACCCACATGCCGATCTCAAAGGGCCATTCACCCAGCGGATAGGGGAGATCTTGTTCAGCGCGCTTGAGCCGCTCCAGCTCCAATGCGCAGATCAAGGTGGCAGCACGGCCGAGCTGATCGAGGGTGAGCAGCCGCAGGGTGTAGCGCATCAATACGGTGAGGCCGGCTGATTCAATCCCTGGGTTCTGCAGGCGGCGGTGCACCAGGGTGAACGCGGCCAAGCCCAGGTAGGCCTCGGTTTTGCCGCCACCGGTGGGGAAGAAGAGCAGTTCAACGGCCTCACGATCCAGCCGGCCTTCTGGGCTATCTGGTGTGGCGAGACCCGGCAGGTTCATCAGCACAAAGGCCAGCTGGAAAAAGCGCCACTTGGGGCTGCGGGTGTTTGGTGCAATGCCGATTTGATCGGGCGGCACCTTGGCGCTGAAGGCACTGCGCTGCCGGCTGGCGCGGGCCATCACCAGGTTCATAGTGCGGAAGGCCTCTCGCACCAAGGGATCGCTGAGCAGCTTGATCCCGTTTTCAATGCGCCTGGCGCAGTCTTCTGCCTGGGCCCGGAGCTGCTTGGCGGTTTCGTTCTGAGCTGGCTCGCTAATCGGGTGCTTGGGTTGCTGGGTTATCCATGCCCGGTAGGCCTTCACCATCGGCATCAGCTCCTGCCCGATGCGTTCGCTCCGGGCCAGATCCGCTAGGGCCTCCATATCCATCGGCACGTTGGTGCCGGCGGGTGGCTCTGGCAGCGTGCGGTAAACCCGGGCTGTCGGTAGCCAGGTGGTGGTGAGGGTGTGGCAGAGGGCGGGGTTGCCTTCTGGGATATCGGCAGCAATTACTGCAACGTTGTGACCGCTGGCAAAGCAGTAATCGCGCCGGTATTGAAGGGCTGCGAGGCGTTCATCGGGATCTTTGGCGGCCTGCTGCAGCGCATCGCGGCGGGGCGGAAAGCCTGCTTGGCAACGGAGCGAGAGCTCCGCCTGGAAAGCCGTGACCGGATCGCGATAGCGAATCTGTTTGGGCGGTGACTCGCGCTTGTTGAGCAGAAAGAGCGAGACCGAAAGTTGATCGCTTGGATAGTTGAGCTTTTTTGGTGCCGGCCGGGCGATCCAGCGCAGACACAGGCCTTGCGGATTGCCTTCTAGAGGGATATCTGGGCTGGTGCCGGGAGCATCAATTCGAAAACTGATGCTTTGACGCTGGGGCGTGCGGGTCCAGATCTTGTCTTTGTCTCCTTCTACAGGTGCGCTGTAATCCCCCCAGCTCACAACCACCTCCAAGCTGGCGCCCTGATTGGCGATAAAGCTCAGGCCAAGGGAGGAGGGAAACCAGCTGCGGCGGGTGTTGGCCTGATCGAGGGTGTCGTTGGCGTCGTCTTCTTTTTCTTGCTTCTCCAGGCGATTGGAGGCGTCGTTGCTGGGTTCTTCCCCAGCGAGATCGGAGAAAGAAAGCTGCTCTTCTTTTGTGGTGCGGCCGGCCTCCTGCTGAAACACATGGGGCACTAGGAAGCCGGTGGTGTAACGCACCGATGGCGGCTGGTTGATCTGTTCATGGCGCCGGGCCACGTCATCCCAACTGGGACCGATCATGTCGATGCGGAGTGCATCGACGAGGTGTTGACGGATTTCGGCGGCGGTGGTCATGGCGTCAGGGAGCTCCCAACTGCTGAAGCAATTGCTGACAGCTGGTCTGCAGCGGCTGCAGGTATTGCTGGATCACGCCCCAGACCAGCCGATGGTTGATGGTGACGTACTCATGGGTGAGCTTGTTGCGAAAGCTGATGATCTGCGGTGCTTCTGCAATGCGCACAAAGAGATCAGGCTCTCGGAGGGAGAGGTTGGTAAGGGCTTCGCCGATGATGATGAATTCCCGCTCCACGGCTGAGCGAATCAGCCGGCTCTGTTCGTACTGCTCCAGCGTGATTCCTGACACCGCAACCTGAATGGCCTCGGCCGCCTGCTGAATGTCGAGCAGGAAGGCCCTTGGATCACGCTTCATAGATCAACTGCTTGGACGCGTCGATATCAGCACGCACAAATGGGTTGCTTACGGCGTCCGCCATCACCAGATCCACCGGCTGGCCGGTGATGGCGGCAAGCTGACGCTCCAGACCGAAGTAGGCAGCCACCAAGGCGCCCGGATCGATCGTCTGGAACTCGACCAGCAGATCGAGGTCGCTGCGGCTGGGGTCGAAATCGTTCCTCAGTGCTGAGCCGAACAGGTGCATGCGCAGCACCTGGTGCTGCCGGCAGGCGTCGGCGATGGCGTCCAGCTGGGGCTTGGCAAGGGCGAGGCTCATCGTTCCATTGTGCTCGCGGAGCCAGGCTGGCCAGCAGTTTGGTCCCCTTGCCCTTGCCAGGCGTCATTGATCACTTCGGTGGCGGTGCCTAGTTTCTGCAGCAACAGCAGAAGCAAACGCTCGATGCGGTTGGCATCGTGGGGATAGGAAGGCGCTGAGATGGCTGGGGCCTCCAGCTCAGTGCCCAACCTCTCCTTGAGGAAGGCGATCAGTTCGCTGCGGCGCAGCTTCGACCAGCCACGCAACCGCTGCTGTCGGCAGATGTTCTGCAACTCCCCGGCAGTGAGGGTATCGAGATCCTGCCCCGGGGGTAAGAGGATTTCGGCGGATTCAGAGAGGAGATGGCCATGGCGTTCCTCGATCCGGCCGGCCTGGCGCTGGAGGTAGTCGTCGAGGCCGCGGGTGTGGTTGGCAAGGACGGTGCCCAGGGTGTGGAGATCGGCGCCAAGGCTGTCGCTGATCGGTGTGCCGCGGCGGCGGCGGGGCTCAGGCTTCTTCGTCATCGATCGATTCCTCGAAGAACTCAACGGCATCGGCCCGCTCCAGTAGCCGCTCCACCGCAAGCTTGAGATCCTGGATCGACTGGCCGGTCGGGCCACCATGGGCACGCTCTTGCTGGTCGACCGCCTCCTTGATATCGGCCAGGTTCTCTAGGGCCTGCTCGATCTGCTGCACCTGCAACAGCCGGCCCTTGAGGCGGGGCAGCACGGCGGAGATCTGATTGGCCTCCTCCTCCACCCGTTGGCGATAGGAGAGAAGGTCGTCCCGTTCCTGTTCCAGCAGGTTCATCTCCGCCTCCAGCAGGGCGATCTTGTTCTTGGCCTTGGTCACCAGACCCTGCTGGGCCCCGGCGCGGCGGTTGGCGGAGATCAGGGCTTCCCGCATTTCCCGATAGAAGTTGCGCAGATCGGCGAAGTGAATCAGCTTGTGCACCAGCGGAAACCGCCGGGCCGTGGTTTTGCCGATTTCCGCGGCGGGCTTGCTGGTTGGGCCAGTGGATCCGGGCATGGTGGTGATTAGGCGTCTCGTGCGGCTGGCCATGGGTCGGTCTTCATAGGGCCAGTCCGATCTGCTGTCCATCGGTTGCCAGGGCCGCTTTCGGCGGGCGGCCGTGCCGTTTCCCGTCCCCCGCTGCCGCTGGTGCAGCTTTCTTTCCAGCCTTGCCGTGCAGCCCCAGGGCCACCTCCTCGGCATAGCGCTCGGCATTCAGCGCTAGGAGCCGGGCGAGCACGTCATCCCGCACGGCATCGGGCCAGCGGTAGCGCCAGGGCAGCTTGCGACGGCCGGTGATGGCGCCGTAGGCCTGCAGTTGGCCCTGGAAATCAAGGGCGCCTGCGGCATCCCAGAAGAACAACTCGCCGCTGTCGATGCGCTCCTTCAGCGCGTTGGGAAGCGGAGCTCCATCATCTAGATCAAGGTAGTCGAGCCCGAAGCCGCAGGCGGTGGACACATCGCTCCAGCCGTAGGCAGCCAGCACCGCCTGATCCATTTCGCCGTGGAGCCTGCGCAGCTCCAGGAGACCGCTAATTGATTCGGCGGGATCGTGGAAGCGGTTGTAGGTGCTGGTGAGGCCTTCGTTGTTGGCCACCATCAGCCCGGCGCGGAACTGGTGGTAACGCTCGCCGATGGTTTCGAGACGCTGGTGCTGGGTCTCGTGGGCGGGATCGTTGGCGTTTGCGTCGATCAAGGTGGCGGGGAAGGGAAAGGTTTCGAAGCAGTCAGCAGGTGCATAGCAACGCCGATCTTCAAGGGAATAAGAAAGAAACTCAGTCCACTGATCATGCAATGAGGAATGAAGTACCGCCAAGAAAGCCAGCGAGGTTGCCGAAAACACGATCAGACGGTGTGCATAGACAGATCCGGCAGGCAGGCGAGCCAGCCCAAACCGCGCATACACCTGGCTAATTACCAACACCCGCTCACACCCCGCAATAGCCGCATACAGCGCAGGACACGTCTCCCCAAAACGCCACCAGTAACGTGCACGGATCTCCCGGTTCTGCGCTAGGCGCGCTGGCTTCACCTTCCTCTCGACAATCGCCATCAACTCCGGCCACTCCCGCCGACACTCCTCCTCACTCTGCTCGCCGAAGTTGATCACATACCTGTGATGCGTATGGGTGGGGCTGCTATTCACTTCTTCGCCGCCGATATACGGAAAGATCACCTCAGCATTCTTCGGGTTCTCGGCGATCAGCCGTTCCATAGTTGAGATCGGCGACGGGATGCCAGGCGTATCGTCGTCTGCCTCCCCGGAATCATCGAAGGTGAAGCCCATGCCCAGCACGATCGAGCCCTGGAAGCTCTTGCCGGCATTGGCCGCCAGCTGCTTGGGATCCTCATGGCCGCCGTTGGCGAACAGGAAGGCCGTGATCTCGTGCACTTGCCGGCCATCCAGCCGTTTCTCGCCGGAGTAGGCACCCTTGAACAGGTGCACCACGCTCACCACCACCGCCGCCACACCCGGCCATTTGTATCGCTTGCGAGCGGCATAGATGGTGCCGCCATTCAGGCAGATCCAGCGCAGGCCGGTGCTGCGCGTGTCGCCCTGGGCGATGGTGTTGGTGGCGATCAGGCCCAGTGATCCGCCTGGCCGCAACAGATCAAAGCAACGGCGGAAGAAATGGGCCACCAGGTCGGCATTGCCGTGGCTTTCGGGATGCAGCTGCTTGAACCAGTCGAGGATGCCCTCGGGGCTGCCTTCGGCGATGGTGTTCTTGCCGGCGAAGGGCGGGTTGCCAACAAACACATCAAAGCCCGGCTCCGGACGCCCGAACACATCGGGGAAAGCCAGTTGCCAGTGCAGCGGCTGAATGCCCTTCTCGCCTTCGCGCAGGCGCGCCAGTTGTTCAGCCAGCTCGTCTTCCAGTTCCGCTGCTGAGCTGTGCTGCAGGGTGGCCTCCAGGTAGTCCTTCTTCAGCTCCTCGCGATCTTTCGGTTTCTTGCCGTTGAAGAACGCTGCCACCAGCAGATCGCCCACGGTGCGCAGGTAGGCGGTACTGGCGTTCAGATCGTCGAGGGCCTGGCGCTTCTGGGCGTCGTCGGCATCGCTGCGACTATCGGCGTGGAACAGTGCAAAGCTCTTGGTCTCCTGCTGGCGCACCTGATCGAGATAGGCCATCTGGATCTCGCGCTGCCGGCTGGCACCCTTGAGAGCCTTCTCGATCTCGGATCGCTCGATGCCCACCAGGGAATCGCCGCATTGCAGGGCGTGGTCCACAAAGGTGAAGGGTGCGTCCTTGCTCAGGCTCACAAGCCAGAGGCTGAGGCGGGCCAGATTCACCGCAAAGGGGTTTTTATCCACCCCATAGATGCAGCCCTGGGCAATTAGGCGGCGGGCATAGAGCAGGGGTTCCTCGCCGTGGGCGCGGCCACCGGGTTGCAACGCCTGTGGTAAACCGTCGCGGTTCCAGGCAAGTTCAAGGAGTTCGGCCAGGAAGCGGCAGCTCTCCACCAGAAAGGCTCCCGAGCCCATGGCCGGGTCGCAGATCTTCAGATCAAGGATCTGGGCTGCTGTGGGGCGATGTTCACAGCGCTCCAGCCAGGGGCGCAGTGCCTCCTCCACGATCGGCCTTGTGAGTGATCGAGGCGTGTAATGGCTGCCGCTGCGGCGCCGTTCCTCGGTGGGTTGGAACACCAGGCCGCCGGCCGCCTGGGGGCCATCGAACAGATTTCGGTTGATGCGCGGAACGAGGGCTTCCAGTAGCTCGGCTTCGCTGCCGGCGTCCTTCAACGCCGTTGCAGATTTCGGCGGCAGGGTGGTGCCGGCCTCCTCCTCCAGCCAGGCCTTGCGTTTGCTGCCGGGCAATGCCAGGAGGGCATCTAGATCCACCGCAGTGGTGAGCTGCTTTTTGGCACCTTGTGGTTTGCTCTTCAGGCCGATGCAGCGGCCAGGGATGCGGCGTACTGCGTAGCCCATGATCCCCTCGTACACCGAGCCGATCTGCTCCACATCGAGGGCGCGATAACTAATGCGCTCGCCATTCACGATCAGCAGGTTGCGCAGCAGCGCCAACACCACGCCGTCGCTGATCCACGGGCTCTCCAGCCAGGGGTAAACGGTTGGATCAAACAGCTGGCCGTGGCGTGCCGGCAGGTAGTCGGCCGTGGGGCCGCCGCCATCAAACACCAGCCGGCACAGGCTCATCAGCCCGGCCCAGGCGCCGAAACGCTGCTCCATGGTGTCGGGAAATTCGGCGGCGTCCTGCTCCAGCCGCTCAAAGACACCGCTCACCTTGTAGTTCTGCTCATACACCGCATCTTTTGGCAACAAGGCGTTGTCTTCTGCGTAGAGCAGAAACACCAGCCGCATCAGCACCGTGATCAGGCCGCCATAGAGCTGCTTTGGATCGTCCTCGGCCAGATGCCCCAGTAGCAGGACCCCCTGCCGCTGGCTGAGTTCGTCCGCCTGCTGGAAGCCCCGCAGCAGCTCCCATAACGCCGCAAGCACCTGATCGGCCAGGGCATTGCTCACCACCGCCTGGAAACTGCGGCTCTTTTTGAGCACATCGCTCAAGCGGTAGCCATCGGGATCGAGGAACACATGGCTCTGCCCCAGCAGCAGATCCAGCCCCGAAAACATCAGCCGGCCGCTCACCTCCGCCAGATCCGCCAGCGGGAAGGTGAGATAGCCGGAGCTTTCCCCCTTGGGTGCCACCACCAGCCGCAGCTGGGCGCCGTTGAACAGCAGCCCCGCTTCCACCCCCGTTTCGCGCAGCAGCCGCTCAAAGCGTTCCTGCGGTGAAGCCCTCCAGAGGTGCTCACCAGCGGTGACCTTTTGATCTAGGGGCGTAAGCAGTGGCAATTCCTGCACCAGCAGCTGCGCGCCTTCGCCGCTGGCGACTGGAACCACTGCTGTGGGTTGCAGCGTCTCCCCCAGTTCAGGCAGCTCTCTGGTGTAGCCCTCAATCAGCTTCGGGTCGCTCTGCACCTGATCGGTGCCCCAGCCCAGTTGCTCCACCAACAAGGTCTCGATGCCGGTAAAGCCAAGCTCGCGCTCATCCGCATCGTCGTCGTCTCCGCCCAGGGGTTCGAGGCCATCTCGGTAGCGCTGCTGCCGCTCGATCAGCTCACTGCCGCTGCGGGCCACCACCCAACCGGCGTCCTGCATTGCTGCAGGCGCCACCACCAAGCCCACGGGCTGCAGATAGCCCAGCCACTGTTGGTGGGCCAGGAGTTCGGGGTCAGCAGTGGAGGGGCGACGGGGCATGGGTCAGTTGTTCCTCACAAAGATCTCGACCAACGCAACCTCGGGAATGTCCATTCGCATCCCAACCCATTCACCCACTCCAGTGCACTTGAGGATGCGAATAGGCACATCGCGTTTGCTCCATTCCTCAAGAGAGCTTGAGTTATGAATATCAAGCTTGTAAGTCTCCCCAACGCGAAGACTCGTTGATGGCGCGAGGGCTATGTATGCAGGTTCTGGCCATTCCTCTGGATCCCCATCAGAGCTCTCGCTACTTGTCTCAAGCTGCGCCGCCGCAACAGCGCGAACTTGTATCCCTCGCTCATTATCCTTCCAGATCAACATGCCTCCTCCTTGGTGCTCTGGCAAAGACTTGACAGGGGTCGCGTCGAGCGGAAGCTCGGAAGCTTGCTTCAATAAATGAGCAGCATTACGGTCAAACAGATTGCGCTGCCACCAGTTCATGTCGTCGAGGCACAGCTTGATCTCACTCTTGATTTCAGATAGATCCAACATGTCCGCAAGTGTTTCGCGGCACTGATTGACCTGAGCCACCATCTGCTTCTGCCGATAGGCAAGGCTTTCAGGGTGATGCTCCAGTGCGATGAGCATCAATCCCTGCTCCAGCTGAATGACAGCAGCGCAGAGAGCGACCAGCAGACGCGTGTCCTGACCGAACTGATCACCTTCTTCTTTGATCAACCCTGCAAGCTCAAGGGGCTTTTCTCTCTTCCGGGCACGTTGACGTGCTTGGTTGATCTTGTCGTGGAAGTTGGCCTTGAGAATCTTCAGGCGTTCCAAGTGGGCACGCAGATCCCGTTCGCAATGGGAAATGCGGTCCTGCATCTGAGCATTGAAGTGACCGGTGTGGGCATGCTCAGCAAGGATGTCCTGAAGGGTTAAGGCCGCAGCGATGACTTCGCCGATATCTTTGGCGTTCTGCCTCTGAACGATTCTTGACAAGGTCTGCTCGATGTTGGCGAGCCTGCGATTGATCTCATTGAGCTGCTGTGTGCCAACGATGGCGTGAATAGCCTGATAGACCACCAGTGGGGCGAGAACACCAGCCGCTGGGGAAAAGCGGGCCTGCCCGACTATCTTTGAGGAGCCCTGAACTAGGACGCCACCGAGATTGTTGCCTCCGCTCTGCATCATGGTCATGGTTCCTTTGGCCAGCCCATCAACGACTGAGGCCGGCCCCACGATCCGCATCAGTTGGCCGGTCTGCACGGCAGCAGCCATCGAGGGGGTGAGTTTTGCTGCGAAGTCGCCAACCACTCCGCTCACTGACTGACTGGCTGCAGTCCCAGACCCATACAAGCTTTCAGTTCGGAGGAATTCGATCATCTGCATTGATTCCTCCAGGCCGTAGGCAAAAGCCCCGGCCTGCACTTCGCCAGCATCGTTGAGAAGGGGGATCAGCTCATAGGGCTTGTCTTCATCAATTTGGGTGGGCGATTTCTCCGCAGCAGCCAAGCTGATATCCGATCGCCTAGCCCGAGCTGGAAGGGCACGGCTTGGGTCCAAGTGGAAGGCCCAGTGCTCGGCGATACCAGCAATCCTGCTGGCCAGGCGACGTACGAACTGCAGAAGGTGGAATCGAAGTGCCATGGTTAACCGCTGATCGGCCAGAGGTAGACGAGCCCGGCTGGTTCCAGTCGATGGGTGATCACCCGATAGCTCTCCTGAATCCGTTTCGGTTCGGTGGCCAGCTCCGTTTCGATCGCCTCCAGGCGCCGCTGCC
>NZ_JAGQAY010000024.1:0-36735 GCF_024345355.1 Cyanobium sp. WKJ7-Wakatipu | reverse complement strand
GAGAAAATAGCTCGATGCCAGGTAAAATATTCATCCTAATAAATTGCCCCACCTTCTTGAAAGAGGATGGGTCAGTTTACTCAAAAGCCACCCGTAGGGGTGGCTTTTTTGTTGGTTAAGCTTCTTGCTGGGGCTTGGTGATTAAAAATGACTTTCAGGAACGATGCACGTGGACGTGTTTCCAGGTGCCATCTATTCTCTGCCAAACACGCGTCTCGCAGCAGCTAGAAGTAACCGCTGCTCCGTCGACCATCTTCTGGGTGAGACGGGTGTAGCTCAATACGGCAGCGTCGGGGCTGATCCAGCGAATGTGTGGTCTTGCCATGCTCACCTGTATGGGAGCGGAAGGGCTGCTTGTCGCTGCTGCTGGTAGGTCGAAATAGAATTGATGGAAGGCAAGACCCTCTGCGAGGATTCCATTGGTCTCCGCTTCGAAACAGGTGAGGTCCAAGCTGCAATGGCTCGAATAGGTGAGCCAATCACCGCTTACTACACTTTCAAGCAGGTTTTGGTTGAGGCAGATCAACTGCTGCTCGTTTATCTGCGGTGTCCCGGCTTTGGCATCAATTTCCTTATCGCCTTGGTTCATGGGTTTAGCTCCAGGTCTTGGAATGAGCTGATCCTCTCAAATCGACTCACCGCTTGTGACGGATTGCCTGGGCGGATGCTTAGCAGCACCTGCATGCCGCTCGCAGCCGCCGCCTCGCATTCGGCCAGGGTGTCGCTTATGAACAATATTTGGTGGCTGGCAACATCAAGCGACTCGGCAATCTTTCTGTAGCTGCATTGATCACGCTTGCTGCCCACGCGGGTGTCAAACCAGTTCCCAAATATCTCCCTGAGATCTCCACCACTGCTGTATCTGTAAATCAGCTGTTGGGCTCCAATTGATCCAGACGAATAGACCGCCAATTGAAGTCCTGCTACATGCCACTGCCGCAGGGCGCCTGGTACATCTTCAAAAAGCGGACCCTGAAGTTTGCCGCTCTGATAGCCAATTTCCCAGATCATCCCCTGCAGCTCTTTAAGTGGCGCGAGCTTGCGATCCATCTTGATCAGCCAATGCAGGTACTTCAAAACACCGTCCTTCCCCTCTGATAGGCCCTGCTGCCTCATTGACTGAGCTTCGGGGTCTGGATCTTCCGCCCAGGCTTTTTCTACTTCTGCTAGCAACTCTTGAACCTGTGGGTCCTTGTGTTGCTGGTTCAAAAAGCTGCCGAGATGCTCAGCCGCATAGGGGAAAAGGGTGTCTGATACAAAGCTCACCGGACAGGTGGTGCCCTCAATGTCAAGTAACACATGCCTCACGCCATGCCGTTGCACAACTGCCCTGCCGTGCTGCCTGCCGCTTAGCCCCTCAAGCAATAGTTGGCGCCAGCGTTGCTCCAGCAGGAACTCCAGAATCTCGAGATGTCTTCGAGCTGTTGTCAGATCTTTGCCCCAGGCATAGAGGCCATGGCCCGCTATCAGTAGGCCATAGGGCGCTGCCGCGAGGTGCGGTTCCGCGTTGCCGCGCAGTCGTTCCAGATCCTGATCGTTACCCAGCACTGGAATTGTGACGCTGGTGGCATGGGTGGCCACACCTTCAAGTCCTTTAAGCATCTCCAGGTCTTGCAGCACAAAGAAGGCAGCCCCTGCTTTGGTGGGTGCGTAGTGCTGAGACAGCAGGGTGCCGGCTTGGGAATGGGTGTGCAGCACCGCACCGGCTCCACAGGTCTCCACAAGGGCTAGGTGTAGGGCGGTTTCGGCGCTGGCCCGCCCGGTGCCTTTCACCACCGCCCCAGCAGCATCGACCACGATCAGCTGCTCTGGGGCAACGCTGCCCTTATCCACCCCACTAGGAGCCATCAGCAGCTCCAGCGGCTGCCACCGCAGAACGCAGCTGAAGTTGCCTCCCGTGCCATCGCACCAACCGCGGCGATGAATTGCGGCCATCGTCGCGCTGAGCTGTTGCGCTAACTCGGCAGTTTGTGATGCGGCGGTTTCCACGCAAGCTTGCGGTTGGTTCAATGCTGGCAGCTCGGGCACCAGTGGCTGCTCCGCCCGCCGAGTTTCTCTCGTTGAATGGGGGTGTGGCAGCGGCGGCAGGGTTCGCCACCACGCCTGTAGACCCAGGCCACGCCACCGTAATTGCCGTTGTTGCCCTTGAGGTCGCGGAAGTCGCTGAAGGTTGTGCCGCCGGCGCCGATGCTGGTTTCAAGCACCTCCACCAGCGCCTGGCGCAGGCGCTCCAGCTGCGAGACGCCAAGGCTGCCGCTGCTGGTGGCGGGCCGAATACCTGCAGCAAACAGGGACTCATCGGCGTAGATGTTGCCCACCCCCGCCACAAGCGCCTGATCCAGCAGGGCATTTTTGATTGGCCGCCTCGAGCCCCGCAGCCGCTCGGCCAGGTAGTCCGCGTTGAAGGCTGGGCTGAACGGTTCGGGGCCCAGCCGCCCCAGGCCCGTGATTACCGAGTCCAACGGTGCGCCGGGAGGTACCCACCACATCTGGCCGAAGCTGCGGGTGTCTACGAACCGCAGCTCCTGATTGCCGGCAGCAAACAGTTGCACGCGGGTGTGGGAGCAGGCCGGTTTCGGGGTTTCCAGCCAAAGGAATTGGCCGGTCATGCGCAAATGCACGCCCCAGCTGCCAGCCTCCTCCCCCCCTCGACTGAGCTGGCTCATCAGATATTTGCCACGTCGAGACCAGGTGCCAACTCGGCAACCGCACAAGGCCGCAGCGAATGCAGCGGGGTTGACCGGGCTCGCTATGGCCCTAGCCCGATGCACCTCAACCCTGCTGATCTCAAAGCCTTGGGTCTGCTGCTCGAGACCCCGCCGCACGGTTTCAACTTCAGGTAATTCCGGCATTGCCTTAGGCGCTTGCCCAGCAAAATGCCCGCGCAACCAAAAGTTGCACGGGCTTTAGAGAGGCCTGGGAATCGTCCTGCAAATTTGATCCCAAGAGGCTGATGCGGTTCAGGCCTTTTGGAGTTCGCTCTCGGCGAAGTTGTTGGTGTTGATGCCGCCTTCAGAGCCGCTGTAGCCGTTGTAGTTCACCTTTTCAAAGCGAACCACCACGGGGTAGCGGATGCCGGAAGTGTCGATCGAAGCGACGGTGCCGACTTCGTTAAACCAGTAAGACTCGGGGCGCTTGATGCGCACCTTGTCGCCGCGGGAGATTGCCATCGCTGCGCTTTAGATCGGGTGGCTGCCAGAGCGAAGATACCCGCGCAGGAGGTGGGCTTCACCAAGGGCGTCACGATTCGTCGCCCTTGGTGAGACGTTGGCTGCCCATGGCACCATCGACTGCACAGCAGCCCGTCCTTTCCCATGGCCATGGACCCGATGGAGGTCCCGGCGCCGCCGGTGCTCAACCTCGAGCTGCCCGACCCCGAAAGCGACACCATCAGCACGATGGAATTTCTGGCCAGGCTTGAAGAAGCCTGGGCCGTGTGCGACCGCTTTGACCTGCAGACCGAAATCTGGCGCGGGCGGATTTTGGCGGCGGTGCGGGACCGGGAGAAGCGCGGCGGCGAAGGGCGAGGCACGGGCTTCCTGCAGTGGCTGCGGGAGCGGGAAATCAGCAAGACCCGGGCCTACACCTTGATCCAGCTGGCTGAGTCGGCTGAGAGCTTGGTGGGTGGCGGCCTGCTTGAGGAAACCAGCGTCAACAACTTTTCGAAGCGGGCCTTTCTGGAGACTGCCCAGGCCGACCCGGAGGTGCAGCAGATGATCAGCGAGGCGGCCAATGAGGGTCAGCAGATCACCCGCAAGCAAGTGCGCCGTCTTAGTGATGAGTTCACAGCCGCCACCAGCCCCCTTTTGCCCGAGGAGATCCGCCAGCGCACAGCTGACAATCTCCTGCCACCGCGGGCTGTGGCTCCACTGGTGAAGGAGCTGGCCAAGTTGCCAGAAGACCAGCAGGAGGACCTGCGCAAGGTGTTGCGCGAAGAGCCGGAGCTGGAGCGAGTCAAGGAGGTGACCTGCACGGCCCGTTGGTTGAGCAAGGCGGCGGAGGCAGCTCTGGCGGTGAGGGCGTTTCAGCAGGGGGAGCTGGATTTCGAGAAGGCGCTGCAGGAGGCTCAACGTCTCGATGCCCTGGGCTTGCTGGCCGATGCGGTGGGCCAGGCCCAGGCCCTTGAGAGTGCCGTGCTGAAGCTGCACACCAGCTGGCGGCGGCTCGGGGGCCTGCAGGAGCGCCTCTGGGTGGAGAGCGGCAGCAGCACGCCCCACCTGCGCGAACTGCTCACTGCCTTGCAGTCGCTCAGCGGCAGCACCCTGCGGGTGTCCCTGGGGGAGTTGGCGGGGGGCAAGCGGGTGCGCTTGCAACTAGTGGAGGAGTCACCGGAGCAGCTACCGCCACCACCCCTGCCATGACCACCCCTGCCAAGACCGGCCCCTAGCACCGCATCTGGTGGCCGCTATGGTCAGTGAGCACTACGGGTAGGGCCCAATTGCCTTCTGGCCCCGCTGATCCCCTGGCGCTGGCCCTGGAGCGCCATTTCGGCTGGTCCGATTTCCGTCCCGGTCAGCGGCCGGTGGTGGAGGCCCTGCTGGCCGGCCAGGACTGCCTGGCGGTGCTGCCCACTGGCGGTGGCAAGTCGCTTTGTTATCAGCTGCCCGCCTTGGTGCGTGGTGGGCTGGTGCTGGTGATTTCACCCCTGGTTGCCCTGATGCAGGACCAGGTGAGCCAGTTGCAACGCCGAGGCATCCCTGCAGCCTGCCTGCATGGCGGCCTGGCCTTGCCGGAGCGGCGCCAGCTGCTGCAGCGGCTGCGCGATCACAGGCTGCGGCTGCTTTATCTGGCCCCGGAGCGGCTGCAGGGGGAAGCCACCCGCCAGCTGCTCGACGACGTTCTGGAGAGCGGCCAGCTGGTGGCGCTTGCGGTGGACGAGGCCCACTGCATCAGTGCCTGGGGCCATGATTTCCGCCCCGACTACCGCCGCCTAGGCCAATTGCGGGCTCAGTGCCCCGGGGTGCCCCTAGTGGCGCTCAGCGCCACCGCAGCCCCCCAGGTGCGGGCCGACATCATTCGCCTGCTGCAGCTGCGGCGACCGTTGATCCAGGTGCGTTCGGCCCGCCGCACCAACCTGGTGTACGGCATGCAGGTGCGCCCGCCCGATCCCCTGCCCCTGGTGCTGGCGGAGCTGGGGGCATCCCGGGGCGCGGTGCTGATCTATGCGCGCACCCGCCGCTCGGTGGAGCAATGGGCGGCTCGCTTGACAGGGGTCGGGGTGGAGGCGATCGCGTATCACGCCGGCATGGACCCCGAAAGCCGCCAGCTTGCCCTGGAGCATTTCCAGCTGCAGCCGCGGCCGGTGCTGGTGGCCACCGTGGCCTTCGGCATGGGAGTGGACCGATCGGATGTGGGACTAGTGCTGCACCTGGACCTGCCGGCCAGTCCGGAGGGTTATCTGCAGGAATCGGGCCGGGCCGGCCGGGATGGGGAACTGGCGCGCTGTCTGGTGCTCTACGACCCGGCTGATCGCACCAGCTTGGGCTGGGCAATTCGGGGCGTGGGGGGCCAGCGCCAGCAGGACCAGCAACGGCTGGAGCTGGCCCAGCAACAATTGCGGCGGATGGAAGCGGTGGCGGAGGGCGAGGGTTGCCGGGAGCAGGCGCTGCTGCTGGCCGTAGGGGAACTGGCGGCCGCCTGCGGCCGTTGCGATAACTGCCGTAGTCCCCGTGAAAGTCGGGATTGGTCTGTTGAGGCGCACCAGGCGCTGGAGGTGCTGGAGCTTCGTCCCGGCCGCGATCTACGCAACCTGGCTGAGGAGCTCGCATCCGCCGTGTCGGTTGAGCAGCGACAGCAGCAAGAAGCGAGCTGGGGGTGGCTGCTGCGGCGGCTGGCCCAGGAGGAATTGCTCAGCGAAAGCGATGACGGCGCCCAGCGTCTCTATCTGCGCGCCTCGGGCCGGCGCTACGTGCGCCAGCCCTGGCCACTTCACTGGGCTGCCTGACTGGGCAGCCTGATTGGTGGTGCTTGGCTAGCCGGTTGGATTAGCTGGCCCGGGCTTTGCAGATATCGCTGATTAGCTGCTCCTCAAAGTCGCTCTGGGGTGCATCCCAGCTTTTCCATTGGCCTGATTGGCTGGTGGCATTGAGCTTGCGGGCTCCGCAGTTGACTGCCAAATAAACGGGCTTGCCATCGCTATTGAGGGTTGGGGCTACAAAACTGCCCCCCATGGGCTGCCAGTTGGCCCAGTCCACCTGCAGCGGGCCGTAGCTGCGCCAGTCGGGACCCTGAGGCTTGCTGCTGCTGGGCTTGCTGCCAGTGCTCGGCCGGCTGGCGGGGGAGGTGGTTGCGGTAGTCGAAGTGGTTGAGGCTTTGGCGATCGGCGTGGCAACGACTGGGGAGGGCTTCGGAGTCGGTTGGATTTTCGGTTGGACCGCCGCTTGTACGACTGGTTGTACAGCGGGTTGTACAGCCCTCTCGGCAGCCTTTTGCACTGGCTGTTGAACAGCTTGTTGAACAGGTTGTTGTATGGCCTGTTGTATGGGCTGCTGAACGGTGGGTGTGGGCCGGGGAGTGGGTGTGGGTGCTGGCGTTTTCACGGCCACTGGTGTTGTTACTGGCGTTGCAGTCGCGGTTGCCGTTGGGGTTGCCACTGCAGTTGCAGTTGCCACCGGCTTGGGATTGGGTTTGGCCTGGGGTTTGGTCTGCGGTTTGGCTTGGGCGGCGGCGGGCTTTGGAGTGGCTGGCTTTGGAGTGGCCTTCACCGGAGGCGGGGCCTGCAGTTTCAGGCGGGCGCCGGACACCACCAGATCGGGGTCGTCGATTTTGTTGATGGCAACCAGCCGCTCAACCGGCAGCCCATAGCTGTCGGCGATGGTGGAGAGACTCTCACCGCTGCGCACCACGTGTTCCTTGGCGTTGCGCGGGGCCGCTGTGCTGCGGGGGGCGGCCGATGAGGACGGACGCCCAGGGATGGCCAGGCGTGTTCCCGCCACCACCAGATTTGGATTGCTGATCCCGTTTAACTGAATCAGGCGCTCAGTGCTCGTGCCAAAGCGATCGGCGATTTCTGAGATGGTTTCACCGCTTTTCACCGTGTAAGGGGCGGTGGGCAGCTCGCGGGGAGCGGCGGCCGCAGTTGCCCGGCGAGATCCAGGTAGCACCAGCTTTTGGCCTGCTACCACCATGTCGGGGTTGGTGATGCCGTTGGCCTGCATCAACTGGTTCAGGCTGATCCCCTGGCGATCGGCGATGTCCGAAAGGGTGTCTCCGGGCTGGACGGTGACACTGGCGCCCCTGGAGCTCCCAGCGCCAGCGGCGCTACTGCCTGGCAGCCGCAAGCTCTGGCCCGCCACCACCAGGTTGGGGTTGGTGATGCCATTGGCCTGCATCAGTCGGGTGAGGCTGACGCCGTGGCGGTCGGCAATTTCCGAGAGGGTTTCGCCTGGCTTTACCACCACGTTTGCCAGGGCTGCCGCAGGGGCCAGACCCGGGAAGGGCAACACCATCGCTAGGGCCAGGGCGGCAAGGGAGCGACGCATCGGCACCACGTGTAGGTACGGGAACGTTAAGGGCGTTGCCTCGTCCCATCCAGTCCCCGGATCGCTTTCGGGGCATCAAAGCTTCTGATCGCCCTGCCTTCGCCCCCCACCCCCATCGCCGTGCCCCAGTTAGCCCAGCAGCCACTTCACCAGGGCCAACTTGCCCGCATAGGGGGGGTAGCGGAAGGGCAGATCCAGCCAGAAAGGGCGCCGCAGCACCGTGCGCCGGTGCGAAAAGGTGAGAAAGCCAGCTTCGCCGTGGTAGCTGCCCATGCCGCTTTCGCCGACGCCGCCTAAGGGCAGGGCCGCCCCACTCGCCTGCATCACTACATCGTTGAAGCAGACGCCACCGGAGCTGGTGGTGTCCAGGGTGCGCTGCTGGGCGGCTCGATCGTGGCTAAACAGATAGAGAGCAAGGGGCTTGGGCCTTGCCCTCACCTCGGCTAGGGCCGCTTCCAGGTTGGCTACTGCCAGCACGGGCAGGATTGGGCCAAACAGCTCCTCCTGCATCAGCGGATCGTCGCCGGATTCGATTGCTACCAAGGTGGGTTCGATGCGCCGGCGGCTGGGATCGCTGCGCCCCCCAGCCAGCACCTGGCCGCGGCTGCGGGCTCCCGCCAGCAGGGCCTCCAGTCGCTGGAACTGGGCTTCATTGACGATGGAGCCCATGTCCTCGCTGGCGAGGGGATCGCTGCCGTAGAAGCGCTGCCATTCGGCAGCGATAGCTGCAACTAGAGCTTCCCGCACGGCTGGTTGCACCAGCAGGTGGTTGGGCGCGATGCAGGTTTGACCAGCATTGAGACCCTTGCCCCAGGCCAGGCGCTTGGCGCTGGTGGCGATGTCGGCATCGGCAAGCACGATCGCCGGACTCTTGCCGCCCAGCTCCAGGGTCACGGGGGTGAGATGGCGGGCGGCGGCGGCCATCACCAGCCGGCCGACCCGGCCGCCCCCGGTGAAAAGGATGTGGTCAAACTGCTGCTCCAGCAGCTCGGCTGCCACGGCCCCATCGCCAGTGACCACCTGCACCACTTCGGCAGGAAAGGCCAGGGGTAGGCAGCGGGCCAGGAGTGCGGAGATGTGGGGCGCATGCTCTGAGGGCTTGATCACGGCCGTGTTGCCAGCCGCAAGGGCGCTCACCAGCGGGCGCAGGCAGAGATGGAATGGGTAGTTCCAGGGGCCGATGATCAACACGCAGCCCAGAGGTTCGGTTTGCACCCAGGCCTGGCCGGGCCGCAGGGCCAGATCCAGCCCAATCGGCCGCGGTGCCATCCAGCGCTTCAGCTGACGCCGGGTGAGGGTCAGCTCCTGACGCACCGCTATCAGCTCAAAGGTGGCCTCGAGGGGCGGTTTGCCTAGGTCGGCCGCCAAGGCTTCGAGCACTGCCGTCTCCTGATCGCGCAGCAGGCCTTCCAGGCGATCTAGCTGCTCCAGCCGCCAGGCCAGGCTGCGGGTGAGGCCCGTGCTGACGGCTGCCCGCATTGCCGCGATCGGCGTGGCCAGGAGCGGGGTGGCGCTTGGGGCGGAGGTCAAGGGGCAGGCCGCGTGTCAGCCCAAGCTGGCAAATTGCTTGATGCTTCGGTTGCTCAGAGCCAGGCCAGCGCCTGCAGCATCTTGCAAAGCAGCTGCAGGAACATGACCTGGTCTTCCACGATCAGGCAGCGAAGGGTCAGCCAAATGCAGCCGGTGTACCACTGTGCTTGAGGAGCGGTGCCAGCCCCTCTTTTTGTAAGCCCTTGACGAGATTTGAACTCGTGACCTCTCCCTTACCAAGGGAGTGCTCTACCACTGAGCTACAAGGGCATGTGGAAGGTGGGCCGGGTTGGATTTGAACCAACGTAGGCAGAGCCAGCGGATTTACAGTCCGCCCCCATTAACCACTCGGGCACCGACCCGAACCACACCCGAAGAACTTACCAGCCGACCTTCTCCATGCAGCTGCTCGCTCTCCACGGTCCCAATCTCAACCTGCTGGGCACCCGCGAGCCTGGTGTTTATGGCAGTCAGACCCTTGATCAGGTCAACGCTGAGCTGGAGAGTCGCGCCCAGGCCCTGGGGGCGGCTATCAGCTGCTTTCAAAGCAACCATGAAGGCGCCTTGGTGGATCGCATCCACGAGGGCCGCGGGAGTGTAGATGGCATTTTGATCAATGCCGGCGCTTACACCCACAGCTCAATTGCCCTGCGCGATGCCCTGCTGGGGGTGGCGATTCCCTTCGTGGAATTGCACTTGAGCAACACCCACGCCCGCGAGCCGTTTCGGCACCATTCCACCCTGGCCGATAAGGCCCTGGGCGTGATCTGTGGCTTTGGGCCGCTCAGTTACACCCTGGCCCTGGAGGGCCTGGTGGCCCACCTGCGAGCCCAGCCTTGATGGCCCGGGTGAAGTGGTTGGCGGCCCCATCCAGCCCCGCCTGGCTGGAGCAGGCGATTGCCCAGCCAGAGCTGCTGTTGATTGACCACGCCCACTGCGAGCGCAAGGCTGCCGGCGTAGCCCTACAGCTGATGTTTCGTTATCCCAGCGAGGTTGGCTTGGCGGCCGCCCTTAGCCCCCTGGCACGGGAGGAGTTGGAGCACTTTGAGCAGGTGCTGCAATTGCTGCAACGGCGCGGCGCAGCCCTGCGCTCCCTGCCGGCCCCGGCTTACGGCTCGGCCCTCACGGCTCAGGTGCGCAAGGGCGAACCCCAGCGCATGCTCGATTCCTTTTTGGTGGCTGGCTTGATTGAGGCTCGCAGCCATGAGCGCATGGCCCTGCTGGCGGCCCATAGCCCCGATGCCGAGCTGCGAGAGCTGTATGGAGAGCTGCTGGCTAGCGAAGCGCGCCATTTCGGCCTCTACTGGCTGCTCTGCGAAGAGCGCTTCGGCCGCGAGGCCACGGTGGAGCGGCTGCAGGAGCTGGCGGCGGCGGAAGTCGCAGCCCTCACAGGCGATCTCGCCGCCGCAGACCAGGTGCGCATGCACTCGGTGGGGATTGATTTGGTGAGCTGACTTCGGCAGACAGCACCGCCCACCCGAACTACAAAAGGTTTATGAGCCATCCAGCGGTGGGCCGCCAGCGGCTGCCACGCCACATCCAGCACGAACACAGAGATGGCAATCCGGCGGCCTTTCGCTGGAGTGTGCTGCTCAACAGCGGCCTCTCCGCTTTACAGCTGGCCATTGGCATCGGCTTTGGCTCTTTGGCCCTGATCGGCGATGCCCTGCACAACCTCGGCGATGTGGCGGGGTTGCTGCTGGGCTGGGGGGCTGAGCGCCTCAGCGCCCTGCCCGCCAACAGGCAATTCACCTACGGATTTGGCCGCAGCACCCAGCTGGCTTCGATGATCAACGCGGCCTTGATCTTGATGGCATCCGCCGTTGTGATCGTTGAGGGCGTGCAAAGACTGGCCAAGCCGGTGGAGCTAACCCCTGGCCCGGTGGCGGTGGCGGCCCTGTTGGGCATTGCGGTGAACCTGGGCTCGGCCCGTTTGTTTGGCCACAACCACAGCCACGATCTCAACCGCCGAGCTGCGGTGGTGCACCTGCTTACCGATGCGGCGGTGAGTGCTGCGGTGCTGGTCAGCGCCCTGTTGATTCAGTTCACCGGCATTCACTGGCTTGATCCCTTCACCGGTATTGGCGTGGGCTTGGCCGTGGCCTGGACCGGCTGGACCCTGCTGCGTCAGTCGGTGCTGGTGAGCCTCGATGGGATCCCGCCAGGCATCGATCGAGATGCGGTGGAACGCACCTTGGCCGAGCTGCCAGGGGTAGCGGCGGTGCATCACATTCATATTTGGGGCATGAGCACCTCCCAAACGGCCCTGACGGCACACCTCCTGCGCGACCCCCAGCAGGTAGACGACATGGCTCTGCTGCATAGAGCAAAAGCTGAGTTGGCCCAGTTGGGCATCGATCATTCGACCCTCCAGTTAGAGCCCCTGCAACTTGATTAAGACCGGAGCATTAGCTCAGCTGTCTTTGAACCGGTCGCGGATGGTGTTGACCTCCGGGAGATGGCACTTCAGAGCCTGAACGCAATCGCCATCGAGCTTGCCCCTTTCAACCAAGCGCTCCAGCTCACAAATGGCCGCCTCCACAGACCAGGGCTCTTTATAAGGCCGGTGACTCGTGAGGGCGTCGAGAATGTCGGCGACGGCGATGATCCTGGCCTCTAGGGCGATCTCGGCTCCTTTAAGCCCATTGGGGTAGCCGCTGCCATCGAGACACTCGTGGTGCCCGGCCACCACGTTGCGCATCACCTGGGAGTCGGGCAGGGTATTAAGTCCGAATTCGCCGATCATGCGCTCCAGCACGTCAATACCCTTTTGAACATGGGTATTCATCAGGGCTCGCTCTTCAGTGTTTAGACCGCCGGACTTAAGCAAAATACTGTCGGGAATGCCAATTTTGCCAATGTCATGTAATGGCGCAAATAAGTAAAGGTGCTCAATATATTCATCGCTTAAGTCGTAGCGAGGGGCTAACTCCCTGGCGATTAGGCGGGAGTAGTGAGCCATGCGCTCAAGATGATTGCCGGTTTCAAAGTCGCGGAGGCTGGCAAATTCGCGAGCAACCTGAGCAGATGTGGTGATCGAGCGAACTAAATTTAATTCATTTGAGATTGTCAGGCTGATAAGGGTGTTGTAAACCTCAAGGCTGCGCTGAACTTTTTTGCTAAAAGCAGCTGGCTTCAATGAGTCGTAGAAAAGGAAGCCGATAAACTCCTGCCTCTCGTATAGGGGCACGGTGAAGGAGGAGCGGTAGCCCTCGTTTAGGAGCCATTGGGAGTGGGGATTGGCAGCATTTACGACATCGGCGATTTCATCCAAAATCCGAACGCTACGGCTAGCCGCTAAGCCGCTGAGGGAGGCGCTTTCGGAAAGGCAAAACTCATATCCCTTGATGGCTACGCCCTGGCGAGTGCTATGCACAAAGGTTCTGAGCATGTCATCGCTGGGTTCGTAGAGAGCGCAGGCGATGCGATCTACGTCAGGAACCTGCTCTAACAATTGCTCGTGCAGCTGGCGCAGCCTGAAATTGAGGTCATCGCCAACTTGACGGATCAGGCTGACAGCTTCCTTGTTCCTCTCGGGCTCGGTGGGGGCGAGATGGCTGGCCGGAAATGTCATTTCGAGAGAAAACCCTATCTGTTTCTTTTCAGCTTCAATCCCAACTCTAAGCGCCTAAATCGTCGAGGCGGGGGTAGTGGTCGGCGATTTGGTCGCCGGTAAATTCGGCCACCCAGCCTGCGGGGTTGTCGAAGAAGCGCAGGGCACAGAAATGGGGTTCTGGACCCATGTCAAACCAGTGCTTCGTGCCAGCGGGTACGGAAATCCAGTCGCCCGCTTCACAGAGCAGCTGCAGCACCACATCGCCAATGTGCAGGCAGAAAAGGCCGCGGCCCTCAACGAAAAAGCGCACCTCGTCTTCGCTGTGGGTGTGCTCGGCCAGAAACTTCTGGCGCAGGGCCTGGCGGTCGGGATGGTTTGGTGTGAGGCGAATCGCATCCACGGTGGGGTAGGAACCACCGGCCTGCACTCGGGCGATTTCGGTGGCGTAGACGGCCAGGATCGCGGCCGGATCGGCCTCCGGGGCCAGGCCGCCCTGGACTTGCCAGCGCTCAAAGCCAATGCCCATTGGCGCCAGGGTGGCGGCGATTGCGGCCGGATCGCTGCTGCTGAGGTTTGGCGAGGCTGATGCGGCTGGGCCGGTGCCAAATACCTGCAGAAGAGTCATCGGGCTAGATCACGGGCTCCTCCCAGCCTAGAAAGGCTGCAGCAGCAGGCCACTCGTGTTTTCGGCAGAATTTCCGGGAGCCCTGGCGCCGGTGGCAGGCCTCACCCTGGTAGGAGTTGGCCCCGGTGATCCCCAGCTGCTCACCGTGGCGGCGGTGCTGGCAATTAGGGCCGCGGCGGTGGTCGCCTACCCGGTGGCCCGGCTCGCGGCGGAGGGAATGGCGGCCCAGATCGCCGCCCCCTGGATTGGCCCCGAGCAACGGCGCCTACCGCTGCTGTTTCCGATGGTGAGCGAGGCGGAGCCGCGCCGCCAGGCCTGGCATGCCGCCGCCGCTGCCCTGGCCGCTGAGGTGGCTGCTGGCCAGGCCGTGGTGTTGTTGTGCGAGGGGGACGCCTCCCTCTATGCCAGCGCCTCCTACGCCCTGTTGGCCCTGGCGGAGCGCCATCCCAGTTGTCCGGTGGCGGTGATCCCCGGCATCACGGCGGTGGCCGCCGCCGCCGCGGCTGCCTCCTCCCAGGGGTTGCCCTGGCCGCTGGCCCTGCAGCAGGACGCCCTGCTGATTCTCCCCACCCCCGACGATCCCGCCCAGCTCGAGGCGCTGCTGGCTGAGGCGGCGGCAGCGGCCACGGTGCTGGCCCTGCTCAAGCTCGGCCACCGCTGGGCCTGGGTGCGGCCCCTGCTGGAGCAGCGCAACCTGCTGGCAGGGGCCTTGTTTGCCCAGCGGGTGGGCTGGCCCGACCAGCTACTGGCGCCGGCGGCCGAGGTGCCCGCCGATGAACAGCCCTACTTTTCGCTACTGCTCATTCGTCAGAGCTGGCCAGAGGTGCTGCCCTGAACGGCGGCCTCCGCTCGCTGCAGCAGCTCCAGGGCTGCGCCCGGGGTGGGCGCCCGCATCAGGGCGTGGCGCAGTTGGGGGGCGCCGGCGAAGCCCTGGCAGGTCCAGCCCATGTGCTTGCGGGCGATCAGCAGGCCATGGTCGCCCTTGGCCGCCACCAGGGACTGAAGCTGCTCCGCCGCCAGGGCGAGGCGCTCGAGGGCGCCGGGGGTGGCTGGGATGGGCCGGCCGCTGAGCTCCGCATCGATCTGGCCCACCAGCCAGGGTGCCCCCATGGTGCCCCGGCCCACCATCACCCCATCAGCGCCCGTCTGCTCTAGGCAGCGCACCGCATCCTCGGGGCTGTTGATGTCGCCATTGGCGATCACCGGTATGGCCAGGGCGGCCTTCACCGCCGCGATGGCGGCCCAGTCGGCCTGACCCTTGAAGCCCTGTTCGCGGCTGCGGCCGTGCAGGGTGAGCAGCTGGGCACCGGCATTTTCGAGCCGCTGGCACCAGCTCACCGCATCGCTGCCATCGCACCAGCCCAGCCGCGTTTTCACCGTCACCGGGAGAGCTACGGCCGCGGCCACGCTTTCCACCAGGCGGGCCGCCAGCTCGGGATCGCGAATCAGGCCGCTACCGCCGCCTTTCTTGGCGATCTTCTTCACCGGGCAGCCCATATTGATGTCGATCAGAAAGGCGCCGGCGGCCTCGGCCCGCTTGGCCGCATCGGCCATGGCGGCGGGCCGGTAATCAAACAGCTGCACACCGATCGGGCCGGCCTCGCTGCCCAGCTCCTCCACCTTCTGCAGCCCGAAGCCCAGCTCCAGGCTGGTGGCGTTCACCATCTCGGTGAACAGCAGGGCATCGGGCGCCCAGCGCCGCACCAGGCCGCGAAAAATCCGATCGCTCACCCCCGCCAGCGGCGACTGCAGCGCGCGGCAGCGCAGGGCGCGGGGCGTGCCGTTGCCAGAGAGCTGCAGGGGCAGAGCGGTGATCGCTGAACCAGTGATCATGGTGAACCGATTGTGATGCTTCAGGCCGATGGCTTCCGCTCAGGCCGCCCCCGCTGCCGTGCCCTACCCCTTGAACCGAGAGTTGCTGGAGGCGGTGCTGGCTGACCGCACCAGCGATCGCTTCGTGTGTGAGCTGATCTGGCCGCGCCTGGGATATGGGCCTGATGGCACCGGCACCTGGAGCGCCGGCCCGGCTACCAGCGCTGCCTGGCGGGAGTCCTTCCCGATCGAACCCCAGTTCATCGCTGAGCGGCCCGCCTCGGTGGCCCTCACCCGCTCGATCGCCAAGGTGCACAAGCAACTGCTCAAGCAGCAGCTGGGTTTTGCGGGCTACACGATCGGCGAGCTCTACCCGCGCCGCACCCGCCGCGCTACCGCCGTGAACTGGTTACTGGCCTATCTGGCCGAGCGAGATGAAGCCCTGCCGGAGAGCGGGCCACTGCCGCTGCTCTTGGTGGCGCCGGCTGATCCGGTGCTGGGGCATCCGGGTGACCTGCCCATCAGCTAATTGCTGGGGTTAGGGCCTCTCTGTAGGGTCAATACAGGACAGACGTAGGAATACATCCCTTGGCCTTACCGGTCGTTGCAATTATCGGACGCCCCAACGTGGGTAAATCCACCCTGGTGAACCGGCTCTGCCGCAGCCGTGAAGCGATCGTGCACGACACGCCCGGCGTGACGCGGGATCGCACCTATCAAGAGGGTTACTGGGCTGATCGCACCTTCCGGGTGGTCGACACCGGCGGCCTGGTGTTTGACGACGACAGCGAGTTTCTGCCGGAGATTCGCGAGCAGGCAAACCTGGCCCTGGCAGAGGCGGCCGTAGCCCTGGTTGTTGTTGATGGTCAGCAGGGTTGCACCGCCGCCGACCAGTCGATTGCCGAGTGGCTGCGGGGCCAGGGGGTTCCCACCATGCTCGCTGTGAATAAGTGCGAGTCGCCGGATGCGGGCCTGGCCATGGCGGCCGAGTTTTGGGGCCTGGGCCTGGGCGAGCCCTTCCCGATTTCGGCGATTCACGGTGCCGGCACCGGCGACCTGCTCGACAAGGTGGTGAGCTATCTGCCCCCTACCGAAGAAGACGAGGGCGAAGAGCCGATTCAGCTGGCGATCATCGGCCGGCCCAACGTGGGTAAATCCAGCCTGCTCAATGCGGTGTGCGGTGAAAACCGGGCGATCGTCAGCCCGATTCGTGGCACCACCCGCGACACGATCGACACCACGATCGAGCGGGAGGGCAAAACCTGGAAGCTGCTCGATACGGCCGGCATCCGCCGCCGCCGTTCGGTGAGCTACGGCCCCGAATACTTCGGCATCAGTCGCAGCTTCAAGGCGATCGAGCGCTCCGATGTGTGCGTATTGGTGATTGACGCCCTCGATGGCGTCACCGAGCAAGACCAGCGCCTGGCTGGCCGCATCGAAGAGGACGGCCGAGCCTGCGTGGTGGTGGTGAATAAGTGGGATGCCATTGAAAAAGACAGCCACACCATGCCTGCGATGGAGAAGGAGCTCCGCGCCAAGCTCTATTTCCTCGACTGGGCGCCGATGCTGTTCACCTCTGCCCTCAGCGGCCAGCGGGTGCAGGCGATCTTCCCCCTGGCCCTGTTGGCGGTGGAGCAACACCGCCGCCGCGTCACCACTTCGGTGGTGAACGAGGTGCTCACCGAGGCGCTCAGCTGGCGCACGCCGCCCACCAGCCGTGGTGGCCGCCAGGGCCGCCTCTACTACGGCACCCAGGTGGCGGTGCGGCCCCCCAGCTTCACGTTGTTTGTCAATGAGCCGAGGCTTTTCGGTGAAACCTATCGCCGCTATGTGGAGCGTCAGATCCGCGAGGGCCTGGGCTTTGAAGGCACGCCGATCAAGCTGTTCTGGCGCGGTAAGCAGCAGCGAGATGCCGAGAAGGAGCTGGCCCGCAGCCAGACTCGTGGGCGCTAGGGCCTGCGCTTAGGTGGATTTCTTACGCCAGATCCCCATCGGCCAATTTGCCGCCCCGGATCCGGCGGAGGCGGCAACGGGCGGCAGCTGGTTGCGCCGGCTTGATCCGCGCCTGAAGCTGGCCTGGAGCCTGATTTTTCTAGTAACGCCGATCCTGGCAGGACCGCTCTGGCGTCTCAGTCTGGTGGGCTTATTGCTGCTGATCACCGCCGCTAGCGGGCTCAGCTGGCGGCTATGGCGCCGCAGCGTGCCGCTGCTACTGGCCCTTGCCCTATTGGTGGGTGCCCTGGCGGCCCTGTTGCCGGCGGGCACGGCGGCATCCGCAGCCCTGCAGCGGCCGCCGGCGGAGTTGCGGCTCCAGCCCGGCCCCCCCGGCAGCCCGCCGCCAGAGCGCTCGGGCACCCCCTGGGTGCTGCTGCGCGCTGGCCCCCTGGTGGTGACCCGCCGTTCAGCTGAGCTGGGCCTCAACGGCGCCACGCTGCTATTCACCCTGGTGCACAGCGCCAACCTGCTGCTGCTCAGCACCTCCCCCGAACAGTTGGTGTGGGCGATCAGCTGGCTGCTGGCGCCCTTGGCCCGGCTGGGCCTGCCGGTGGAGCGGCTTGGCTTCACCCTGCTGCTTTCCCTACGCTTCCTGCCCCTGGTGCAGGAGGAGCTGCAAAACCTGTTGCGATCTATTGCAACCCGGGCGGTGAATTTCAAGCGGCTGGGCTGGAAGGGGGGCTTGGCCTTGGTGCTGGCCCTAGGAGAGCGGCTGCTGGCCAACGTGTTGCTGCGCGCCGAGCAGGGAGCTGAGGCGCTGCTGGCCCGCGGCGGGGTCTGGCTGCCGCCCGACCAGCTGCTGCGACCAGCGGTTGCGGGGCGAGGCCTGGGCCTGGGCCTGCTCAACGCCACGGCGGCTGGGTTGTTGCTGCTGATGCTCCTGCTGCGTTGGAAAGTCGGTGACCTTTAATGGCCAAGTTCGACCGCATCGGTGAGCAGCGCATTGACGAGCAGCGCATTTGTGAGTCCGGAGCGCTACCTAAACCATCCCACCTTCGGGATGCTCTATCGGGTGGCGGCGGTGTCCGAAGGCCGGGATCTTTTCGCCACCCTCTACGCCCAGCGCATTTTTTTCGTCGTCACCCTGCAGCCCCGTGGCGCCACCTTTGAGGTGGTGCCGCTGATGGATGCTCGCCACTTTGCTGAGAAAAATCTGGTGCGCTCCCGCCGCGACGGTCCCGAGGCCCACGCCCATTGGCGTCAGTTGTTTGACCAGACCTTCATCTGAATCCTTGGCCGGGCGACTGGCCGCCCTCCAGGCCGAGCTGCCGCCAGGCTGCCGCCTGCTGGCGGTGAGTAAGGGTCAGCCCGCTGATCGGATCCGCGAAGCGGTGGCCGCCGGCCAGCGCAGCTTTGGTGAAAGTCGCCTGCAGGAGGCGGTGCTCAAGCAGGCCGAGCTGGCCGATCTGGCGCCCCTCGACTGGCATTTCATCGGCCGGCTGCAGGCCAATAAGGCCCGGGGTGTGGTGCGCCACTTCGGCACGATCCACTCCCTCGACAGCCTTGAGCTTGCTAGACGCCTGGCCCGCATCGCCGCCGAGGAGCAGCGCCAGCCAGCGGTGTTTTTTCAGGTGAAATTTCGCCCCGATCCCGCCAAGACCGGCTTTGACCCCGCTGAGCTCTGCCAACACTGGCCTGAGTTGGGTGGCCTGGCGCCCCTGCGGCCCCTGGGCCTGATGACCCTGGCCCCCCTGGGCCTGGACGAGGCCGAGCGTCGGGTCCTTTTTGGCGAGTGCGACGCCCTGGCGACGCAGCTGGGCCTGCCGGAGCGTTCGATGGGAATGAGTGGCGATTGGCCCGAGGCTGCTGAGGCTGGCAGCACCTGGGTGCGCATTGGTAGCGGCCTGTTTGGGCCGCGCCAAATTCAATAATTTCCCCAGAAGGTGCCAATCTCCGCTTGAAAGCCTTGCCGCGATTGGTGTGGGACGCTATTCAGGTGGAAAGAAACTTGCGAGGTTCGGTTCGTGTCGTTGTTTTCCCGCCTGCGTGCCGTTGTCTCAGGAGACGACTATCTCGATGGCGACTACGACGATGAGCTCGATTACGACGGCGGAGAGCAGCCTGAGCCGAGCTACACCAGTCGCTCCAGCGCCCTAGCCCTGGGCTCCGATTTCGGCGGTGACGATCCTTTTGCCGGCACCAACGTGATCGGCATGCCTGGCCTATCCACGGCCGTTGCCGAAGTGACTCTGATGGAGCCACGCAGCTTCGATGAAATGCCCCGCGCCATCCAGGCCCTGCGCGAGCGCAAGACCGTGATCCTCAACCTCACGATGATGGAGCCGGATCAGGCCCAGCGCGCCGTGGATTTTGTGGCAGGCGGCACCTTCGCAATCGACGGCCACCAGGAGCGGGTGGGTGAAAGCATTTTTCTGTTTGCGCCTAGCTGCGTCACGGTGACCAATGCCACCAGCGACGAGGCCTCTTCGCCCACGATCGTGAGCCGGGAGATCAGCGAGCCCCAGCAGGACGCGGCCCCCAGCCCGGCCTGGGGCCGCCAGGACGCCGCCATTTAGGCCGGCTGTGACGCAAACCTTCGGCGTAGTGGGCCTGGGCCGTATGGCCCAGGCTTTGCTGTTTCCCCTGCTGGAAGCAGGTCTGGTGCAGCGCGAGGGTGTGCGGGCCGTTGTTGCCAGCGAAGCCTCCGCCACCTGCCTGGCCCAAACCCACGGTTTGGCCGTGGCTACTGATGCAGCTGCAGCCTGGTCTGCGCCGGTCGTTTTGCTGGCGGTTAAGCCCCAGCAGCTCGAGGCCGTGGCCCCGGCGGCGGCGGCTGGTTCGGGCGGGCTGCTGATCTCCGTGCTCGCCGGTGTCACCCTGGCGCGGCTGCAGCGTTTGTTTCCTGGCTGGCAGTGCGTGCGCGCCGTACCTAATACCCCGGCCCTGGTGCGGGCGGGGCTCACGGGCCTGGCCTTTGGCGTCGACGTGCCCCCAGACCAACGCAGCTGGGTGCAGCAGCTCTTCGCCCAGGTGGGCGAGGTGCACGAGCTGCCTGAAGCCCAGCTCGATGCCTTTCTGGCCCTCACCTCATCTGGGCCCGCCTTTGTGGCGGTGGTAGCTGAAGCCTTGGCCGATGGCGCTGTGGCTGCCGGTTTGCCGCGGCTATTAGCCCAGCGGCTGGCTCACCGCACCCTGGCTGGCAGCGCCGCCCTGCTGGAGGAGCGCGATCTCCATCCCGGCCAGCTCAAGGACATGGTGAGTTCCCCGGCTGGTACCACCATCGCCGGCCTGCGTCAGCTGGAAAAAGCTGGCCTGCGCTCGGCCTTGATCGAGGCCGTGCTGGCTGCTGCCCAGCGCAGCCGCGAGCTGGCCTGAACGGGAGTTTGGGGTCTCAATCAGAACTTGTCCCGATCAGTCCTTTCTCTCGATCAGACCTTGTCCCGATCAGACCTTGTCTCGATCAGTGCTTGGGGGCCCCCAGGCGGGGTTCGGTTCCGGCTAGCAGCCGTTTGATGTTGCTGCGGTGGCGCCAGAGCACCAGCACGGTGGTGAGTAGGGCCAGGCCCAGGTATGGCCAGCGCAGCCCCAGCCCCTGGTCAGCAAACCAGCCCAGCATCAGCAGCGGCAGGGCGAGCGCCGCCACGACGCTGGACAGGGACACGATGCGGCTGAGGCTGAGCACGGCCAGGAAGATGCCGAAGCAGGCCAGTCCCACCGGCCAGGTGAGCCCCAGCAACATGCCCAGGCCGGTGGCCACCGCCTTGCCACCCTTCCAATCCAGCCACACCGGCCAAATGTGGCCAGCCAGCGCCGCCAGGCCTGCCAGCACTACGCCAACGCCAAAGGGGTCGAGCAGCGCCTTGGCCAGCAGCACGGCGGCGGCTCCTTTGAGCACATCCACCAGGAACACCGCTAGGGCCGGCCCCTTGCCGACCACCCGCAGCACGTTGGTGGCACCGGTGGAGCCGGAACCTTCGCGGCGGATGTCGAGGCCAGCCAGCCAGCGCCCTGCCAGGTAACCGCTGGGGATTGAGCCGAGCAGGTAGCCGGCGATCAGCATGGCAAGGGTGAGCAGGGTCACGGCTGCAGGCAGGGTCACTGTGGTTGGGCTTAATAGGTTTCGTCGGCCATAAGTTCGCCGGGGCCGGCCGCGAAAACCAGCCAGAGCGGAAACTGCAGGATCGGGATCTCGATCACCGGCTCGCCCGCATCCACCACGATGAAGGGCAGCTCGCCCCGCTCTTCGAGGCGGTCGGCCCGCTCCACCAGGGCATCGGCCCGCTCAAACAGCACGATGCCGCTGCTGGGTCCGAAATCCTCGCGGGAAAGGCCCAGGCAGTCCTGCAGGCCGCGGCGCCACTCCCCCAGGCGCTCCGGTTGGCTTGCCAGCACCAGGGTTTGGAAGCGCTCGCCATAGAGCTCGCCGAGGATGGCGATGGCGGCGGCGGCCACCAGGGCATTGCGGCTGCGGCTACCGCAGCTGGGCTGGGCACCCCGGCCGCCCTGGCCCAGGAACCAGTCGTCGAGCAGGGCGGCTCCGCTGGCATCCAGGGTGCGGCGCAGCTGCCAGGGATCGGCGTAGAAGTCGGGCTGGCCACCAAAGCCGGCCAGACGCTGCCGAATCAGGACTTCGTCAGGAACGAACAGCCCCGCGGCCGCTACAGCCGCTAGGGGTTGGCTTGCTTCTGCAGTGGTGCTGATCTGGTCGAGGGGGGAGGGCTGCACCAGCACCTGCTGGGGCACCAGCTCCACCTGCTCTGCGGCCACGGCGAGATCCTGCAGGGCTCCCACCAGGTAGTCCTGGAAGCCCTTGAGCCGCCTGGCCACCCCATCGGCCTGGCCAGCAAAGCTCGCTTCGATCTCCTTTTGGATCAGGCCGCGGCGAGCTTCCAGCTGGCGGATCTCCTCAAGCAGGGCTGTGCGCTGCTGCTGCAGCTCCGTGAGGGCCAGCTCCTGCCAGGGGGCTGGTGAAGGGATCTCAGGGCTGTCAGGGGTAGGGGAAGCCTGGCTGGGGTCGTCAGACATCGCTTGGGGAATCGGGAGGTGCTGCGGGGGGGAGCTGGCTCAGGTGCTGCTCCAGCTGCTGGCGCAGGCTGGTTGCATCAAAGAGCACTGGCAGGAAGTGGATGCTGGCCTGTTCACGGAAATAAAACAGCACCGGCAGCCCCGGCCAAAAAATTGTCCAGCTCAGCCACTCCTGGTATGGGAAGCGGCGCAGCACGGTCTGCTGACGCCACACCAGCAGGGCATCGCCGCCAAATTCCAGTCGCAGCAGGCGGGTTTGCAGCAGCAGAAACAAACCGAACACCGCTACGACCAGGCTGAGCCAGATGGCCCCAGCCCACAGTGGTAGTAGGGCCAGGGCTGCCAGTCCCAGGCCAATCACGCCAAGGGATACGCCGTAGGCGGGGTCGAGCACCACGCCGCTAGTGCCAGGAGCAGGGGAGGTCATCAGGTGAACAGCAGCGAGGTGAGCAGGGCGTCCATCAGGGCGACTGTGACCAGGATCATGACCACGGCACCGGTGGTGCTGGTGCCCACCTCCTTGGGCCCACCACGGGTGGTGAGTCCCCAGCCGCAGGCGATCACGGCGATCTGCAGCCCGAATACCAGAGCTTTAAGCAGCATCGAGGGCAGGTCGTTGGGCTCCATCCAGGTGCGCACCGAGTTCCAGAACACCGCCGGGGGGATGTTGTAGAGCAGCGTGCTGCTTACCTGGCCCGACCAGATCCCCACCCAGAAGAAAAGCAGGCATTGCACCGGCGCCATGATCACCATGGCTATTACCCGGGGCACCACCAAGTACTCCACCGGATCGGTGCGCAGCATCGTGATCGCGTCGATCTGCTCGGTCACCTTCATGGTGCCGATCTGGGCCGCATAGGCCGTGGCCACCTTGCCGGTGAGCAGGGTGGCGGTGAGCAGGGGCGCGATCTCCCGTGACAGCCCCAGGGCCAATAGACCGCCCACCGTGGCGCTGGCGCCCTGTTTGGAGAGTTCCGCTGCCACCTGGATGTTGAACACGGTGCCCGCAGCCAAGGCCGTGATCAACACGATCAGGAAGCTGCCGGGGCCGGCTTCCATCAGCTCTTGCATCAGATCGTTGAAGCCGATGCGCCCCTTGGCGATGGCGCTCACCGCCTGGCCGCCAACCAGAAGGCTGGCTCCCAGGCGCCGCAGCCAGCGCGGTGTTGTCAGCCAGGCGGGGCGCTTCATGGCTGGCGGTGCAGGCCTTTCTCCGGCCAGCGTCGCATCACCAGCAGGCCAGCGGCGATTAGCACGGCCGGAATCAGGCCCATGCATAGGCGGATGGTGGTGAGGGCAGTAGTCGGCTGGGCCAGTCCCTGGGCGGCCTGGTAGCCGCTGAGGCTGAGCCCATTACCAAGGGCAAACACGGCCACACCGATGCCCAGTTTCTGAGTCACCACCATCCAGGCGGTGTAGAGCCCGGCCGGTTTGTCGGGGTCGGCATCGATCGCGTCGGGCAACAGGGCCCAGGGGATCAGGTAGGCGGTGGAGGCTCCCAGGCCCGTAACCATGATCGTGAGCACCAGTAGTCCCAGGGAGATGCCATTGCTGAAGCTGCCCAGGGGAGCAGTGCTGCCATCGAGGGGCACCAGCAGGCTTGCCCCCAGGCAGCCGGCAATCCATAGCCCGGTGCCCCAGCGCAGGGCGCAGACACGGCCGTGGCGCCCTGCCACCCGGCTCCATAGCTGCAGCCCCGCCAGGGCACTGAGCTGGAAGGGAATCAGGATCCAAGTGCTCCAGCTCTCCGGCAGTTGCATAACCACGGCCAGGAAAATCAGCGAAACCGGCTGCATCAGCTGCAGGGCACACCAGAGCAGCAGGTAAAGCCCCAGCACTTTGAGAAAGCGAGGGTTGGCTGAGATGCGCTGTAGTTGGCGCCGGATCGGTTCCGGGTGGCCCGTAGGGCGCTGGCAGTTGCGGGCGAAGGGGGCTAGGCCCCAGCAGCACAGCAGGGTGAACACCGTGAGGGTTAGTCCGGACACCCAGCCCATACGTAGGTAGCCCTCCGCGCCCTGGCCCACCAGCAGGGCCCCCAGCACCAAGCCGGCCAATCCAGCCAGGATCGATCCGGTGAAGCGGCTGGCATTCAGCTGGGTGCGCAGCTGGGTGGAGCTGGTGAGCTCGGCGGCTAGGGCCGAGTAGGGCAGGTTGACGCAGGTGTACAGCGCCATAGCCACAAGCTGAATCGCCACCAAAATTGCGAACTTCTGCCAGTCCCCCCCCGGAGGCACCCACCACATCGCTACGAGCGCCAGGCCTAGGGGAATGGCGCTGCCAGCCATCCAGGGCAGCCGCGGGCCCCAGGGATGCTTGGTGTGGTCGCTGAGCCAGCCCACTAGGGGGTCGTTGATGCCATCCCACACCTTCAGCACCATCAGCACCAGGCCCGCCATCCAGGCCGGCAGCCCGGCCACACCGGTGTAAAAAACAAAGAGGTAGAAGCCCAGCTGGGTGGCAGCCATGCCGGTGCCGATGTCGCCGAGGCCGTAGCTCCAAAGCAGGCGACGCCGGGCTGCTTTCCCCAAGCTTGGTTCTTCAGCTGTAATCATCGGGGCCGCTTTGGGCTTGGGGTGGGCAGGCCATAATGTCTGAGCTGGATTACTTCGGTAACAGCAACAGGCATGTGACTCGTACGCATGTACTGCCGCGGGCGTAGTTTAGTGGTAAAACCTCAGCCTTCCAAGCTGATGATGCGGGTTCGATTCCCGCCGCCCGCTCTTTAAAGCTTTCGGCCTTCCAGCAGCGGGGCCGCCACCAGCAGCATCAGGCTGCGGCTTTGCAGGGGTGCCCCCGCGGGCAGCCAGGCCTCAGGCTCGGAAGGCAGGTCTTCGCCGGGGGGTAGGGCCGTGTCAATCACCCGCAGCCAGCCCTGGCGGCAGCTGGGCAGCTCAAAGTGCATCGCTTTGCTGTAGGCGTTCATGCCGCACCAAACGAAGGGCCCCTGTTGACTGTCATTGAGGCTCCAGGCCAGGGTGTGGGACCAGCTCGCCCAGTCCGGGCTTGCTAATTCGACACCGTGCCACTGGCGCCAGAGGTGGCCCCGATCGCCGCTGCGCCGCTGGGGTTTGTCATCAAGGGGCAGCTCGGGGTTGAACAGCCCGGCCAGATGGGCGCGTAATTGCAGCAGGCGTTGCAGAAACAGGCGCAGGGCCAGGTCGCCCGTATCGGGTTGCCAGTGCATCCAGCCGAGGGGGTTGTCCTGGCACCAGGTGTTGTTGTTGCCGCCCTGGCTGCGGCGCACCTCATCACCCATCAACAGCATCGGCACTCCCGGTGCGAGCAGCAGGCTTGTGAGCAGATTGCGCAGCTGGCGCTCGCGCAGGGCCGTGATGGCTGGATCGGAGCTGGGACCCTCTACACCGTGGTTCCAGGTGTTGTTGTGATTATCGCCGTCGCGGTTGTCCTCACCGTTGGCCAGGTTGTGCTTGCCGTTGAAGCTCACCAGATCGGCCATGGTGAAGCCGTCGTGGGCGGTCAAGAAGGTGATGCACTGACCCGGATGCACCGGTGTGTTGGTGAAAAGGTCTGGGCTGCCGCTCAGGCGCTGGGCCATGGTCCAGCAGGTTTTTTCATCACCCTTCCAAAAGCGACGCAGGTCGTCGCGGAAGCGGCCGTTCCAGGTGGCCACCCGGCGGGCTGGGAAGTCGGAGAGGCGATAGAGGCCACCGCAATCCCAGGGTTCGCTGATCAGTTTCAGGTCGCCGAGATCTGGATCGGCTTCCATCTCCTCAAATAGGGGCGGCGCGTCTAGGGGGGCCAGGTTGTCGCCGCGGCTGAGGGCGATGCCCAGGTCGAAGCGGAAGCCATCAATTCCCAGCTCCGTGGCCCAGCAGCGCAGCGATTCCAGGATCAGCCGCCGCACCAGCGGCCGATTGGCCGCAATGGTGTTGCCGCAGCCGCTCACATCTTGGTAATCGCCTTTGGCGCTCTGTTGGTAGTAGAGGCGGTCGCAGAAGCCGCGCCAGCTGAGGGTGGGCCCATCCTGATTGCCCTCAGTGGTGTGGTTGTAGACCACATCCAGCAGTACCTCGATGCCGGCCCGGTGGCAGGCGGTCACCAGTTGACGCACCTGGTCGCGGCCGCTGAGCGGGTCATCGCCCACCAGATAGTTTGGATGGGGCGCCATCCAGCTCAAGGGGCTGTAGCCCCAATAGTTGTGGCGTCCGGCCGGGGCGTCGTTGGGATCGAAGGCCATCACCGGCAGCAGCTCGATGGTGGTGATGCCCAGATCCTTCAGGTAGGGGATGGTGGGAATCAGCCCAAGCAAGCTGCCTTGCTGCTGCGCTGGCACAGGACAACCCGGTCCCTGGGTGAAGCCACCCACGTGCAGTTCATAGATGACGCTCTTTTGCCAGCTGTGGCGCGGCCGGGGGGCGTGGCTGAAATCAAAGCGGTCGCGCTCAGTTACCACTCCCTTGAGGCAGTGGCCGGTGTTAGGTGCCGCCCCAACGGCGCCGCCACGCTGATAGCTCTGCCAGCCGGCGATCGCTCGGGCGCAAGGGTCGAGCAGCACCTTGGACGGATTAAAGCCATGGCCTCCCGGTTGCAGCGGCCCAAATGCCCGGTAGCCGTAACAGCTGCCCAGGCCCAGACCCTCCACCTCCACATGCCAGTGATCAGCAGAGCGGTGCCGCTGGTCCAGTTCCACCACCCGCGCTGGTTCGCTCGCCTCGCCATTAGCGAACAGCAGCAGCTCGATCCGGGTGGCCAGAGGGGCCACCACCGAAAAGTTGACCCCCCGGCTGGTGAGGCTTGCCCCCAGCGGCCAGGGGTGGCCGATGTGAATCCCTTGGTGGTGATTCGGGGGTGGAGCTAGCTCAGGAATGTTGAATTGGACCGTCAAGGGGCCGAGCCTGCTGCGGAGACGCTAGGCGCGAATCTGGTCTGGGGCAGCAGGAAGTTGCCTGCGGTGCCCGTCTCCGGACGGATCGCGCTCCACCCCTTGCCCTGTTTTTGCCCGCGCCACCTGCTTGAACAAGTTGACCCAGTTGACCCAACCCCCCGAATCCGGCCGGCCGCCCCAGCAGGTGCGCCCTGGTCTGTGGCTGTTCGCCCCCAGCCGCGATAGCCAGGGGGGAAGCAGCTGGCTGCTGGAGGCCGCTGCTTATGGAGGTGGCGGAGATTTGCTGGTGGATTGTCCGGGATTCACTGAGGCAAATTTGGCCATGTTGCGCCAGCGCACTGAGCTGGTGGGGCCAGGCAGGCTTGTGCTCACTAGCCGCGAGGGCCACGGCCGCTGCCGGCGCTGGCAGGAGGCCCTGGGTTGGTCTGTGCTGGTGCAGGAGCAGGAGGCCTACCTGCTGCCGGGTGTGCAGGGGTGCACCAGCTTTGGCGAGCAGCTGACCCTGGCGCCTGGGGTCCAATTGCTCTGGACCCCAGGGCCGACGCCGGGCTCCTGCGTGCTGCTGGTGCGTGCTGGAGCAGTCGATGGCCTGTTTTGTGGGCGCTTGCTCTTACCAACCGGACCAGCTGCGCTGGCGCCCTTGCGCACGGCGCGCACCTTCCATTGGCCCCGCCAGCTGGCCAGTTTGGAGCGGCTGCGCAGCTGGTTGCCGGCCGGCTCTCCCGACTGGATCGCCAGTGGTGGTGGGCTTGGTGCCCTGCGCGGCGAAAAACTCGTGCATGGGGGTGCGCAGCTGCTGGCTGGGCTCGTCTTTTGAGCTATTTGGAGCCTCCTTGGACCCCCCCATGTGGGGAAATTGTCACGAAAACCGTTGCGCCGGAGCACTTCTGTGTTGCAGCAGCGGCCAGAGCCCCATACCATTGGCGCGCTCATCTCAGGGCCGGTCGGGGTTTTCCGACTCGCCACCTTTCGTCGCAACACGACCGCCACCCCCGAGGCTTCCTATTCCCATGAACAAAGCTGATCTCGTCAACCTCGTTGCCGCCCGCACCGAGCTCACCAAGACCGACGTCTCCCAAGTCGTCGACGCCGCCATCGAAACCATCATCGACTCGGTCGTAGAAGGCAAGAAGGTGTCGATCTTGGGCTTCGGCTCCTTCGAGCCCCGTGAGCGCTCTGCCCGCCAGGGTCTGAACCCCAAGACCGGCGAGAAGATCAAGATCCCCGCCAAGCGGGTGCCTGCCTTCACCGCCGGCAAGATGTTCAAAGACCGCGTCCAGGGCTGATCTGGTTTCAGGTAATTCCTGCCCCGGCGGCCCCTAGGGGCCGCTTTTTTTGTGCCCAGGGCAAAGTGGGCCCCTGAGTGATGCTTCCCCCTGCTGGCTGCTGCGCCGCTGCCATCCCACCTGCAGGCCCTGGTTGAGGCCGGTCTGGCCCAGCGCCAGCTGGGGTATCGCGGCCGTTTCGCCCCATCCCCCACCGGCGCTCTGCACCGCGGCAACCTGCGCACGGCCCTGCTGAGTTGGTTGCACGCCCGGCTGCGGGGGGGCGCCTGGTTGCTGCGCCTCGACGACCTCGACACGCCCCGCAATCGGGCCGGTGCTGAGTCTTCGATCTTGACCGATCTGGCTTGGCTGGGCCTCAATTGGGACGGCCCGGTGCTGCGTCAGAGCGAGCGGCGCGGGCTTTACGCCACGGCCCTGTCAGCCCTGCGGCGCCATGGCTTGCTCTATCCCTGCCGCTGCAGTCGCCGCCTGCTCGCCGATATCTCTGCGCCCCACGGCGCTGCTGCTGTGTATCCGGGCACCTGCCGGGCAGCCAGTGGCGGCTGGGGGCCGGTGCAGGGGCGACTGCCCAGCTGGCGCTTGCGGCTGGAACCCGGGAGCCTGCATTGGCTGGAGAGCTATGGCGCTCCTGGGGAGCTCGATGGGCCAGCGGCTGTTGGTGATGTGGTGTTGCGCCGGGCTGATGGTTACCTCGCGTACCACCTGGCCACAGCGGTGGATGAGCTGGTTTTGGGAATTAGCGATGTGGTGCGCGGTGACGATCTCTGGGGAGCCACGGGTGCCCAGGTGGCAGTGATGGCGGCCCTGGGCGCGCCCCCGCCCCGCTACGGCCATGTGCCGCTCTTGTGCGATGGCAGCGGGCGGAGGCTCAGCAAGCGAGAGGGCGCCGAGGGGCTAGCGGGCTACCACCAGCTCGGCATGGACGCAGCGGCAGTGGTGGGCCAGCTAGCTGCCAGTGCGGCTTTGGTGCCAGCTGGCAGCCGCCTTTCAGCTGCTGAATTACTGCAGCAACTCAGCTCAGAGCGGCTGGACCAAGTGCTCCGGGGCGCCCAGGCTTAAGGAAGGTTTCGGGATCAAGTGGGGAAAAGCAGATCACACTGGTGGATAGCTCTAAGTCCCCAAATGGGGACATTTCGATGACCTACTCCGATGGGCCCATGCAGCGGTCAAGCCACGCAAATTCCTGCCGCTGTCAGCAATGCGGAGGCAGCGGCATGCTGCGGCTGGACGATCAGCGCTACCGCACCTGCCTTGATTGCTTAGGGCAGGGCAAGGTGCTGCAGGCCATTGGTGCTACCACCGTCGCCGCCATTCTCAAAGGACGGACTGGGCTTCAGGTCAGCCTTTCTGCTTCTTCTTCCGCCAAATGAAGAAGGCTGCGGTAGCCACCACCACGGCTAGGGGCGCCGCAGTTAACAGCAGCAAAATCACGGCAGTCCAGTCCGTGTACATCGCTCAGAGGCCAAACCGGAGCCATCATCCCAGTAAGCCGTTCTGGTTGACGATCCCCATGGCACGGATATTTCCCATGGCTCTCATATTTCGATCAGCCCTTGCAGTGGGGGTCATCAGCACTGGTTTGCTCGTGGGTCAGCCAGGCCGGGCTGGGGTGGAGTTTGACAACTGCCAGCCCACCGCCGATGGCGGCATCAGCTGCGACACCCGTCCCACCGGCAATACCCAGATGGATGACGAGGCGGCCCGCTATGGACTCTTTAACGACGCCAGCCCCGGCTGGAGCGAGTTCGATCCCGATCAGGGCTTTGAGGACGACTTCGGTGGCAACGACACCTGATCGCCCCGGCTGCCATGCCCTGGATGCATCGCTGATCGAACGCCTGCATGCTGTGCAGCAGCGGCATGGCTATCTGCCGCGAGCTGAGCTGCAGCAGCTGGCGGTTGCCATGCAGCGACCCCTAAGCGATGTGATGGGGGTGGCCAGTTTTTATCACCTGTTTCGGCTTGTTCCTCCGCCATTGCACCGCTGTGTGGTGTGTCGTGGCACCGCCTGCTTTGTGCGGGGGGCGGAGCGGCTGGAGGCGGGCCTGCGGCGGCGGGGAGTGGCGTTCGAGACCGCCAGTTGTGTGGGGGCCTGCGGCCAGGCGCCAGTGTTGGTGCTCGACGGCACTGTTGGTTGCGGCGACCCCGGTGCCTTGCCAGAACGATGAAGGCGGCCATCTCCTGGCGCTGTTGTGATGCCACCTCCTGCCGGGCGGCGGGGGCCGCGGCCCTGCGGCAGAGCTTGGTGGCCCAGCACGGGGTGGAGCGGGTGAAGTCGGTGGGCTGCCTGCGGCTGTGTGGTCAAGGTCCCCTAGCCGCTGCCGACCACGAAGATGGCCGCGTCGAGTTGTTTGGCGGCGTGGCCGCTGAGCGCCAGCTGGATCCGGAGCATCCCTTCTTCACCCTGCAGCGATCCGTGGTGCTGGAGCGTTGTGGCCTGGTGGATCCGGGCTGCCTCGACGACGCCCTTGCCCAAGGCGCATACGCCGCCCTCGCCGCCTGCCGCCAGCTGCCACCGAAAGCCGTGGTGGAGGAACTGGAGCGCAGCGGGCTGCGGGGCCGCGGCGGGGCCGGCTATCCCACCGGCCGCAAATGGCAGTTGGTGGCAGCTCAGCCAGGCAGCAGCAAGGTGGTGGTGTGCAACGCCGATGAGGGCGACCCGGGTGCCTTCATGGACCGGGCCGTGCTGGAGGGCGATCCCCACCGGCTGCTGGAGGGCATGGCGATCGCAGCCCATGCCGTGGGGGCCAGCGAGGGTTTTATTTACGTGCGGGCCGAATACCCCCTAGCCATTGAGCGGTTGCGCCGCGCCATCGCCGCTGCTGAGGCCAGGGGGTTGCGGGCGGGTTTGCCTTGCAGCTGCGCATCGGTGCCGGGGCCTACGTGTGCGGCGAGGAAACGGCCCTGCTGCATTCGATAGAGGGTGGGCGGGGTACGCCGCGGCCGCGGCCGCCGTATCCGGCGGTGTCGGGGTTGTGGGGCCTGCCCACCTTGATCAACAACGTTGAAACCTTTGCCGCCGTGCCGGCGATCTTGCGGCAGGGCGGCGCCTGGTATGGCGCCATGGGCACCGCCACCAGCAAGGGCACCAAGGTGTTTGCCCTCTCTGGTGCCATCACCCACACCGGCTTGATCGAGGTGGAGATGGGCACAAGCCTGCGCACCATCGTTGAAACGATGGGAGGAGGGGTGCCTGCCAACCCCAACGGCAGCCTTGGCGTGGTGAAGGCGGTGCAAACCGGTGGCCCCTCAGGCGGATGCGTGCCGGCGGCGCTGCTCGATACCCCGGTCGACTACGAGGGACTGCAGGCGCTGGGATCAATCATGGGTTCGGGCGGCATGGTGGTGATCGACGAGTCGCTGGCGATGCCTGAGCTGGCCCGCTATTTCATGGGCTTTTGCGTGGCCGAGAGCTGCGGCAAGTGCCTGCCCTGCCGGGCCGGCACGGTGCAGCTGGAGCAGCTGCTCGATCGCTTCGTTGAGCGGCGCGCCACCGGCGCGGATCTCGTGCAGCTCGAGCAGCTTTGCGGCATGGTCAAAGCCACCAGCCTTTGCGGGCTGGGTCAGTCGGCTCCCAATCCGGTGCTGAGCACCTTGCGCTTTTTTCGCGCTGAATATGAGGCGGCCATCGCCGGGACTGCGCCATGACCCAAGTGCTGCCCAGCGTCAGCCTGCAGATCAATGGCCAACCCTTCACTGTGGCGGTCGATGCAACGGTGTTGCAGGCGATCCGCAGCGCCGGTCTGCACGTGCCCACCCTCTGCCACCTCGATGGCCTAACCCCCGTGGGGGCCTGCCGGCTTTGTTTAGTGGCCCTTGAAGGCCACCCCAAACTCGAACCGGCCTGCGTCACCTCCGTGGCTGAAGGGATGGAGGTACATACCCACACACCGGAGCTGGAGAGCTACCGGCGCATGGCGGTGGAGCTGTTCTTCGCAGAGGGCAATCATGTGTGCGCCTTCTGCGTGGCCAATGGCTCCTGCGAGCTGCAGGACGTGGCGGTGGAGGTGGGCATGGACCACTCCCGTTTCCCCTACCAGTACCCCCAGCGCCATGTCGATGCTTCCCATGCCCTGTTTGGGCTGGATCACCACCGCTGCATCCTTTGCACCCGTTGCGTGCGGATGTGCGACGAGATCGAAGGGGCGCACGTATGGGATGTGGGCTACAGGGGCAGCGCCTGTTCGATCATTGCCGGCCTCGACCAGCCCTGGGGCGAGGTGGAAGCCTGCACCTCCTGCGGCAAGTGCGTGGATGCCTGTCCAACCGGCGCCCTGTTTCGTAAGCAGGACGCCACCGCCGAGAAGCAGCCCCACCCCGAGCGGGCCCAGCAGCTGGCTGCAGCGCGCACTGACCGCCGCTGGCGCAACCAATGACCACTCCCCAGGTGCCACCCCCAAAGCTGCGATTTGCCACGGTGTGGCTGGCCGGCTGCAGCGGCTGCCACATGTCGTTTCTCGACCTTGATGAATGGCTCTTTGAGCTCGCCGCAGCGGTGGAGATCGTCTACTCACCGGTAGCGAGCGACATCAAGGTATTTCCCGAGGGGGTGGATCTGTGCCTGGTGGAGGGGGCGGTGGCCAACGCCGACAATCTCGAGCTGGCCCTGCAGCTGCGGGCCCGCAGCAAGGTGGTGGTGTCCTTCGGTGATTGCGCCGTGAGCGCCAACGTGCCGGGCCTGCGCAACCTCTGGGCAGGAGTGGCTGGTGGCAGCCGCCAGAGCGTGCTGGAGCGCGGTTATGTGGAGCTAGCCGATCGCGGCGCCCAGCACCCCCACGCCCCCGGCATCGTGCCGGAGCTGCTGGAGCGGGTGCTGCCGCTGCATGAGGTGATTGCGGTGGATCACTTCCTGCCCGGCTGCCCGCCTTCGGCCGAGCGGATCCGGGCGTTTCTGGAGGCCCTGCTGCGCGGCGAGCCGCTGCCGGAAGGTCAGGCCATGTTGAGCTTCGGCTGAGGGAGATCGCTGTGAGCTCTGAATTCACCCCCCGCACGATCACGATCGATCCGGTGACCCGCATCGAGGGCCACGCCAAGATCACGCTCCACTTGGATGAGTCGGGCCGGATCGCTGATGCCCGCTTCCACGTGGTGGAGTATCGCGGCTTCGAAACCTTTTGTGAGGGCCGGCCCTTCGCGGAAATGGCGGGCATCACGGCGCGCATCACGGCGCGCATCTGCGGCATCTGCCCCGTGAGCCACCTGCTGGCCGCTGCTAAAACCGGCGACAAGTTGCTGGCGGTGCAACCGCCGCCGGCGGCCCGCAAGCTGCGGCGGCTGCTGAACCTGGCCCAGATCTGCCAAAGCCACGCCCTCTCGTTTTTTCACCTCAGCAGCCCCGATTTCCTGCTGGGTTGGGATAGCGATCCGGCCAAGCGCAACGTGTTTGGCCTGATGGCGGCCGATCCGGAGCTGGCCCGCGCCGGCATCCGCCTGCGCCAATTTGGCCAGCAGCTCATCGAGCAGCTGGCGGGCCGCAAGATCCATGCGGCCTGGGCGGTGCCCGGTGGCGTTCGTACGGCGATGACGCCTGAGACGGTGGCCTGGATCCGGCAGCGCTTGCCCGAAGCCGAAGCCACGGTGCGGCTGGCCCTGAAGGTGTTTCAGCGGCTGCTGGATCAACAGCTGGCTGAAGAGCAGCGAGTGTTTGGCACCTTCGACTCCCTGTTCATGGCCCTGGTGGACGACCAGGGCCAGTGGTCGTGCATCGATGGCCAGTTGCGGCTGGTGGACAGCAGCGGTGCCGTGGTGGCTGATGGCCTCTCAGAGGACCACTACGCAAGCTTCTTGGGCGAGGCGGTGGAGAGCTGGAGCTACCTGAAATTTCCCTACTACAAGCCCCTGGGCTATCCGGAGGGGATGTATCGAGTGGGCCCTCTGGCGCGCCTGAACGTGTGCGAGCGGATCGGCACCCCCTGGGCCGATGCTGAGCTGGAGGCCTTCCGCGCCCGCAACGGCACAACGGCCAGCGGCGGTGGGATTGCCATTTCGTCGTTTGCTTATCACCATGCCCGGCTGGTGGAGATCGTGGCCTGTCTGGAGGCGATCGGCCAGCTGGCGCAGGATCCCGAGCTGCAATCCCCCCACGTGCGCAGCCATGCCAGCCTCAATGCCCGCGAAGCGGTGGGGGTGAGCGAGGCGCCCCGCGGCACGTTGTTTCACCACTACCGGGTAGATGACGACGGCCTGATCACCCGGGTGAACCTGATCATCGCCACGGGCCAGAACAACCTGGCGATGAACCGCACCGTGGCCCAGATCGCCCGCTACTACCTCGGCCCCGCGCCGCTGGCCGAGGGCGCCGAAATTCCTGAGTCCCTACTCAACCGGGTGGAGGCCGGTATCCGCTGTTTTGATCCCTGCCTCTCCTGCTCCACCCACGCGGCCGGCCAGATGCCGCTGCGGATAGAGCTGGTGGATGCCACTGGGCGGCGGTTGGCGGAGCGGGTGCGGGATTAAGGGGGCAACCCCAGGGCAACGCCACGCTGCGGATCAGGTCATCGCCGCCAACAATTAGGAGCTCGCCTCCCCCCTCTCTTGGTTTGCCATGGAGCAGCACCCCCAGGGCAGCCGCCTGGTGATCGGCATCGGCAACAGCCTGCGCGGTGACGACGGGGTTGGGGCATTGCTGGCCGAACAGGTGGGAGGCCGCAGCGTGCAGCAGCTCACCCCCGAGCTGGCTGCGGAGCTGGCCGAGCTGGAGGAGGTGCTGTTTATCGATGCCTGGCTAGCTCCGGCAGGTGGGGCCCCCCAGTTGGTGGAGGTGATCCCGGCCGGGGCCGGAGCGCCGGACAGCCACCGGCTCGAGCCCGCCCAGCTGCTGGCGATCAGCAAGGCGCTCTATGGCCGCGCCCCTGCAGCCTGCCTGCTCCAGGTGCCGGCCCATGCTTTTGAGCACGGCAACACTCTTTCGGTTGAGGTCCAGGCAGCCCTGCCTCGTGCCCAGGCGCTAATGCAGGGCTGGCTGAGGCGCCATGCATGAGCTGAGCCTCACACCTGCGCTCTTTGGAGTGGAACTGGCTCCTTAATTTGTTTTCTTCAATACGGAAAGATGGCCTGGTGGGCTCAGCTCTCTAAATTTTTTACTGCTTTATTTGCGCTTTTAGTGTTGTCTGAGGGGTGTTGATTAACGTGCCAGCAGCTGGCCAGGTCTTATGGGGATGAACCGGCGCGATCTCCTGGCGGGCACGGCGTTCAGTGTGGCAACGGCAGCCTGGTCCATGATCGGGGCCCAGCGTGCCTGGGCCTCCGATCCGATCGATGGCCAGTTGCTGGCCAGCCTTCAGGTGTGCACCCCAAAGGATGCTTTGGATCGCCTGATGAGCGGCAATGGGCGCTTCGCCAAGGCTTGGGCAGCGGCCAGTGACATCGCCACACCGGTCGAGCGCATGCAGGTGCTCAACAGAATCTGGCAAAACGAATGTCAGATTGATCCTGCGGCGCTTGCCCAGGGGCAGAAGCCGTTTGCGGCCACATTGTCTTGTGCGGATTCCCGGGTAGATCCCAGCTGGTTGTTTGCCTGTGGTTCCGGTGAGCTCTTCGAAGTGCGATCTGCAGGAAATACAGCTTTTGATGAGGCCATTGCTTCCTTGGAATATGCCGTGTCCGTTCTCGGTACTCCATTGATACTGGTTATGGGTCACAGTGGCTGTGGCGCGGTCAAGGCGGCTATGGACACGGCGCCGCTGACGCCCTTGCTCGAGCAGCTAGTGGCACCGATCAAGGCAAGTCTTCAAAGTGGTGATGATCTGAGCAAAGCTGTTCAGGCAAACGCTCGCCATTCAGCCACCGAGCTCACCAGACGCAGCGATGTGCTGAAATTCGCAGAAGCAGAAGGGAAGCTGACTATACATAGTTCCTATTGTGATATTGGCACTGGAGTTGTGAGCTTGCTGCCTAAGTAATTCCAGGCGTCTGGTTGAATTCAATTGATAGCCATTAAAAAGATCAGTTCCCTCCGCGCTTGTCAAAATATCATGATCTATTTGGCTGCAATCACCTGTTCCTGGTAGGCCCTGACCCTGCTGCGCCATGCATGAACTCAGTCTGATGGAGGCGGTGCGCGATCAGGCGTTGGTGGCCGCCCGCGCTGAGGGTGCCAGCCGCATCACGGCGATCAGCCTGCGCATCGGCAGCCTGGCCGGGGTGGAACCGGAGGCGTTGCGCTACGCGCACACGGTGGTGATGGCCGGCACGATCGCCTCTGGCGCCGAGCTGCGCATTGAGGTTGTGATCGCCAGCTTTTTTTGTGAGTCCTGTCAGCAGGGCTTCGATAGCGAACAGGGCGATTGTCTTTGTTTCCGCTGCGGTAGCTTCAGTTGCCGGCTTCTGCAAGGCCGCGAGCTGGAGCTGACCTCGCTGGAGCTCAGCTGAAGGCAGCATTGGCATGGCCCGACCCAGGTGCGCCCTTGGGAACCTGCGGTTGCATCAAGGTGGGCATCAAAACGCTTCGTGATTACCCAGCTCACTCCGCACAGGGCGAACTGGTCGCATAGACTGGTACGCATATACCAGCTAGCCCATGTCGCGCAGTGCCGTCCAGTTTCAGAAAGGCCTCTCGCTGCCTGAGTTCCAACGGCTCTACGGCACCGAGGAGCTGTGTGAGGCTGCTCTGGAGAAGGTCTGCTGGCCCGATGGGTTCC